>JBBIJQ010000020.1:28944-34335 GCA_037445915.1 Planctomycetales bacterium
GAACGGTTCGCCGGTAAGGCCGTCAAGAAGCACCGTTTTCCCGTCCTGGGGAATGCCGAGGCGCTTAAACATCGCGCGCATCTTGCCTTCCGTGATGGACTGGAACACTGGCGTCATTACCTTCATCGGGCGCTTCGCCGGCTGGAAGCGGATCTCCTTAGTTTCAGACGGGACTTCCATCTTATGGCGCAGTAGGCCGTCATCATCGGCCGCCTTGCGCGTGTAATCAATGAAGTCGTCATCGCCGCGATCAGAGCAGATTGCCGCCAGACCAAGATGGGTCTCCAGGAGCTGGCCGATGTTCATGCGCGAAGGAACTCCCAAAGGGTTGAAGATGATGTCCAGCGGCGTCCCGTCCGGCAGGAACGGCATGTCCTCCTCTGGGAGGATGTTGGAAACAACGCCCTTGTTGCCGTGGCGGCCGGCCATCTTGTCGCCGACCGAGAGGCGGCGCTTCTTCGCGACGTACACGCGCGCCATCTCAACCACGTTGTGTTGCAGCTCGCTGTCGTCGCTGCGCGAGTAGTAGGAAGTATCTATGACGACGCCTTCCTGGCCGTGCGGAACCTTCAGCGGCGTGTTCTTAAATCCCTTGCCTTTGTCGCCGAAGACTGCGCGGATTAGCTTTTCCTCGCCGGTGAGATCGCTCTCGCCGCGCGGGGTAATTTTGCCGACGAGAACGTCCCCTGACTTCACTTCAGCGCCTATGCGCACGATGCCGCGCTCGTCAAGGTTCTTCTCCAAGTATTCTTCCTGCATACCCGTGATTTCACGGGTAATCTTTTCAGGCCCCAGCTTCGTGTTGCGGGCCTCGCATTCAAATTTTTCAATGTGGATGCTTGTATAGACGTCTTTCTTCATCAGGTGGCCCCCGACTAAGATTGCGTCTTCGTAGTTATATCCGCGCCAGAGCATAAACGCCACCAGTACGTTCTGACCAAGCGCAAGCTCTCCCTCGTGGGTTGAGCTGGTGTCGGCAAGCAGATCGCCCTTGATTACCGCCACTCCTTTGGAAACACGCGGGCGGTTGTTAATAAGCGTTCCCTGGTTGGAGCGCTGAAACTTGCGGAGTACTCTCTCTTCTTCAGCTTCCGATTCTTTTCGCAAACGGCACACCGCGCGGTCTTCAAACGGCACTGCGCGGTAGAGTTCAGTCCTAGCCTCTGGAGGAGAGAACAAGTATTCAAACTTGTCCCTAGTAAGCACCTGTTCGCGCTCAACCTTTTCCAGGTTTGGCAGGTCAAATATCTCGCCGGTCAGCTTGTCATAAACGACGCCTTTGCGCAGGCGGATGCGTATGCTGTCCACATAGACAACTTCGCCGCAAAATGGCGCGACAAGCAGCGAGCCTGCATCTTCGGCTATCTTGCGCTCAATGCCAGTGCCGACAACCGGGGCTTCCGGGAACAGCAGCGGCACAGCCTGGCGCTGCATGTTTGAGCCCATCAGCGCGCGGATGGGGTCGTCATGCTCCAAAAACGGGATGAGCGAAGTCGTGATGGAGATAAACTGTTGGGGTGAAACTTCAATGAAGTTCACCTCTTCCGCGCGCACCATCTCGTATGAGTTGTCGCGCCTGACATACAGGTCTGGGTCAAGCAGCATCCCATCCGGGCTTACTCTCACGGTAGATGGCGCGATTTTAAGCCCCACTTCTTCGTGCGCCGTCATATAGCGGATCTCTTGCGTGACCTTCGCATCGCGCACGATGAAGTACGGTGTCTCAAGAAAGCCTAAGTCGTTGACTTTTGCAAATGTGCTTAGCGAGCTGATGAGGCCGATGTTCGGGCCTTCAGGAGATTCAATCGGGCAGATGCGCCCGTAATGGGAATGGTGAACATCGCGGAAGTCAAACCGCGCAGCTTCGCGCGTAAGGCCTTTGGGGCCTAATGCGGACAAGCGCCGTTTGTGGGTTAAAGCGCTCAGCGGGTTGTGATTCTCCATGAACTGCGACATTTGGGAGCTGCCGAAAAACTCCTTGACCACGCCAATAATGGGGCGCGTGTTCACGAGCGTCTTCGGGCTTTCCTTCTCCGCTTCCGGCTGCATCAGCTTTTCGCGAACAATGCGCTCCATTCGCAGCAGGCCCTTGCGGAATTGGGAAACGAGCAGCTCGCCGATATGCTCCACGCGGCGGTTCTCAAGGTTGAGGTGGTCAACATCGTCCACAGGCCGCGATCCGTATTCCTGGAGCAGGAACAGCGAGCGGAAGGCTTCTAGGATATCTGCGTGGGTAAGAGTCGCGCAATTAGAAGGCAGGTTCAGCCCCAGCTTGTTATTCAGGACGTACCTCCCAACGGGCGCGAGGTCATACCTGCGGGGGTCAAAGAACCGCGATGGCAGCATATCAGCCAACATCACGCGGTCAGACGGGTCTGTCGGGTGAAGCTTGCGCCATATTTCCTTCTGGGCATCCTCTTTGCTGCGGACATGCTGGGAGCGCTGGCGCAACGTCGGGCCAAACTTCTCTTCCAGCTTTATGAACTGGTTTGGCCAGACTTCGGGAGACGTGAGGTCAAAGCCCCACCGCTTTTTTTCATCACGCCTGCTGATGTATTCGTATTCTTCCTGCGGAAGATAGATACGCTCCTGCTCTGTGTCAACAACAAACCCCAGCGCCATCAGGAAGTCAATCATCGGGACTTTGATAACACGGCGCGGGCTGTCAAGGCGCACCTGGTAAGACTCAGTCTTGAGGTCAAACTCAAACTTCAGCCAAGCCCCCCGGTACGGGATTATCTTGACCATATGCGCTGCTTCGTTGGGTGTGCGCCTTTCGCCATGCGTAAGGTAAACTCCGGGGGAGCGCACTAGCTGGCTCACGATAATCCGCTCAACGCCGTTGATGATGAACGTTCCGTCGCGGGTCATAAACGGGAGTTCGGTTATGAATACGTCCGACTCCTTGATTTCGCCCGTAAGGTTGTTCACAAACGCCATCTTGGCGTTAACCGTGCAGTAATATGTTCGGTCCTTCTCCAGGCATTCAGTCTCCGTACTCTTGGGCAGGTTTACGAGTGCGCGGATGAACCTGAGCTCAAAGTTACCATCGTTGCTGGCGATGGGCATAACTTCGTTGAACACCAAATCAAGCCCCTGGAAAAGGAACCACTCATATGCCCTGGTCTGAATGTCCAAGAGCGGCGGGAGCGGGTATAGCTTGACGTCGTTCAGGGCAAACCGATCTTCATTAACTCTGGACAAGCCGGGAACCTCCTGAAACCGATTGCAAGCGGCTAATGGCTGCAGGGCGAGCCCCGCAGCCAAAGAAGCCTGCCTGTAAAACCGTTAGGCTAATTCGACGATTGCTCCTGCCTCAACGAGGCGAGCCTTGATTCCCTCAGCCTCCTCCTTGGGCACGCCCGACTTAACGGGCTTCGGCGTATTGTCCGCGAGCTCTTTGGCTTCCTTGATACCTAGCCCGGTAAGCTCACGGATGATCTTAATAACTTGCAGCTTTGAATCGCCAGGGTCTTTGAGCACGACGTCAAAGGATGTCTTCTCCTCCGGGCCTGCATCATCCCCACCGCTAGCAGCAGTCATCATCATCGGGGCAGCCATCGCCGCCGCCGAAACGCCCCAGCGTTCCTCCAGGTCTTTAACCAGCTGGTTCACTTCAACCACAGAGAGCTGCTCCAGCTCCTCGATTATCTTGTTGAGATCAGCCATTGATTCCTCCTTATTTCCTTAAGAAGCCAGGGCGGCGTTAAGCCGTCTTGGCATGTTCATTAATCACGCGGACCAGCCGCCCATGAGTCTCTGAAAGCAGCGAGACCAGCCTACGGGACGGCTCTTTGAGCGTGCCCAAAAGTTTGGCGCGCAATTCGTTCTTACCAAGCATATCGGCAAAGCTCTTGAAGTCAGAGCTTGGATAAATCCTTCCGTCAAACCAAATACCCTTCACCGGCAAAATTGCGTCGCGGAAGTCCCTCTGGTATTGGCGGATAACCTTCGCGGCAGCGCTGATTTCCTCGCCGCCGTAAACCATCAAAGAAGGCCCGACTAGAATCTCGCAAACCTTCTCCATCCCTTCGCGCTCAAAGACGATGCGCGCCAGGGCGTTCTTTACATGCATCATGCTTGCGCCCTTCCCCGCGAGGGTCGCGCGCAGCTCCGACATCAGGCGGATGTTGACCTTGCTGGGGTCAAGCAGGATGGCGTAGGAGGTTTCCCGCGCCAATGTTTCATACTTTTCGATTTTCGCATCTTTTTGTTTGCGTAGCATGGGCCACCTCCTTCCTATATAGCGAGCGGGTCAACGCGAACGCCCGGAGACTGCGTCGCGGAGACGGCGATAGACTTAATATACTGGCCCTTGGCAGACGCCGGGCGCAGGCGGTTGATTTCGCCGAGCAGGAACTGGATATTCTCCAGTAGCTGCGTTTCATTAAACGCGCCCTTTCCGACTCGGACATGGATGATGCCAGCCTTCTCCACGCGAAAGTTGACCTTGCCAGCCTTGAACTCCTTGACGGCGGTGGCGACTTCCATCGTCGTCGTTCCGCTCTTCGGGTTAGGCATTAGCCCGCGCGGGCCAAGCACTTTCGCAACTTTGGAAACTTCCTTCATCACATCGGGCGTCGCAACGGCTATGTCAAACTCAATGACACCCTTCTGAATCTGTTCGATGATCTCCTCAAGCCCGACCAAGTCTGCGCCAGCCTCGCGGGCCTCTACGACTTTCTCGCCCTTGGCGAAAACCGCCACTTTGGGAGTGCGGCCAGTGCCATGGGGAAGGGTTATTGTGCCCCGGACATTCTGGTCGGCCTTGCGCGGGTCAACGCCGAGGCGCACAGCCACATCCACGCTCTCCCATTCGCGGGCAACGAGCTTCACCATATTCACCGCTTCAGACAGCGTTCGAGGAGTCAATGCTGCTTGAAGCTTGTTGGCTTTCTCTAGATAAGCCTTGCTGCGTCTCATTACTCCTCACCTCCCTCTTCATCGTCTTCCGCCGCAGGCTTGGCGGCTGCCGGTTCAACGGCGATTCTTCGCGCCTTAACTACTTCCCAGTAGTAGCCTTCAACATTGACACCCATCTGGCGGCAGGTGCCCGCGATGATGCGCATAGCGGCTTCAATGTCGGTAGTATTCAGGTCGGGGAGCTTGATCCGAGCAATGCGCTCAAGCTGCTCCCGTGAGAGTTCGCCAACGCGCTGGCGATTAGGCTCGCTGCTGCCCTTTTCCAATCCCAGCTCCTTCTTGACGAGAATGCTGGTGATGGGGGTCTTTATCTTATACTCCCACGATTTATCCTTGTAAATGAATATCTCGGTAGGGAGCAGCTCGTCAGCCCTCGGCCGCGTCTGGTCGTTGAACGTACGGCAGAACTCCATAACCTGAATACCGGCTGCCGATAGCGCAGGCCCTAACGGGGGAGCCGGACTGGCT
>JBBIJQ010000020.1:34345-35339 GCA_037445915.1 Planctomycetales bacterium
CCCACGCCGCCGCCGCCCGCGACGATCGTCCGCGCGCCCTTCAGATTCACTTTGATGATTTTCGCGATTTCCTTGCGTGCCATAGATACAACTCCACGGATTAGGCCTTGTGGACCTCCGGGCTTTCAGGTTCAAACGGTTCAACCTGGTCAAAGTCAAGTTCAACCTGGGTATCGCGCCCGAAAAGCGATATCATAATCCTGACTTTGCGCTTCTCGGCGTCAATCTCTTTTACCTTCCCGATTGCCTCGGCAAAAGGCCCGGAAAGGACTTTGATCGTGTCGCCAATCTTGTATGATGTCTCCAAGACAGGCTCTTCGCTTTCCATGCGGGCGAAGATGTCCGCCACTTCTTCGTCGGAAAGCGGCTGGGGCGAATTCGCGCTGCCGATAAAGCCGATTACGCCCTGAACCTGTTTGAGGAGTATTTGGTTCTTGCTCGTCAGGTTCATCCGCACGAGAACGTAGCCAGGGTACATCTTTCGCTTGACAGTGCGTTTTCCCTTGCCCTTGCCCGATTCCAGGCGAGTTTCCAGCGGGACGCGGATCTCTTCCACGTTCTCGTCAATCTGGCCATGCTCTAGCATATGGCGAAGGGTCTGCGCCACTTTCTCTTCGCAGCCCGACATTGTATGCAGCACGTACCAACGCATCCCACTCATAAAATATCCCCTTAGCTTGGAAACAGCCTGCTAAAAATGAACGTCATGACCGCATCAAAAAGGGATACGACCAAAGTCACGATGGTTGTGAAAATGAAAACTACGATTGTTGAGCGAGTTAGCTCTTTCCGTTCGGGGAATGTGATCTTGTTCCACTCCATCCGAAGCTCCTGGAAGTAACGCGCGACGGGGTGTAAGTCCGAGCGCGAACTCTTCCGCACCTTCGGGGCGTCAGGCTTATTCGCTTCCTTTTCAACCATCGTTTACCTCTTTAGAGGAACTAACAGGCCCAGCCGGACTCGAACCGACAGCCTTTGGTTTTGGAGACCAACG
>JBBIJQ010000021.1:0-33702 GCA_037445915.1 Planctomycetales bacterium
TAAGACCTGACGAGTACGCCGGGCTAACCAACCTGGCTATGAGAATCTCAATTGACGAAATTCTCCGTAGGCCAGGCTTCAGCCTGGCTCTTTAACGAATGAGCCAGCCAACGCAGCTTGAGGATGCTAGAGATACCGCTCAACAAGATAGTTGATGTAATCGCGGTGCTCAGTCTCATCTTGATGCTTTTCCGCGAGTCGAATGATTAGCTCCTGCCACGTGATGGCCTGGAATCCAACCTTATCCTTTTCTAAAATGCTGGAAAAGCGCTCAATTTCCCGTTGGTGCTGAGTCCCGTCGCTAAACGGTGCGTCATACAATAAATAAACCAAACGGAATTTGCTGCCGAATGCGTATCGAAGACCGAGAATATGTTTGATGAGTTGTGCAGGATGAAGATGATGAAAGTCTTTGTCGTCGGGCGAGATTGACTTGGCGAATTTGTAAAGTGATGGTAGGCCCTCCCAAAACTCACGGTGATTTATATAAGGTGCGCGAAGGCCTGAATGCTTTCTGCTTGAGTAGGCTTCTGAAAACTTAGACTCTACTCCGACTGCATAATTCTTGTAGCTGAAAAATACATCTAGGTTTGGATCATGGGGGAATTCACTACGATTTACATTGTCCATGATTGGCAGCTGCTTTTCAAAGCTCATACCGGTCAATCCGGCAGTCGGGATCTTCAACGCTTGGGCTATCAACTCAATCTTGTTTGTAGAATGCCAGTGAGCAAACCCATTAACCGCTAATGCTGAAGATGAATGTACTGCTTGCATTTTATCCGGTTGTTTGCCTTTGAGTTCTCCTCCGTCGGCAGCTTGATACTCGTCTCGAATTGCTTTGGACAGAGGAACAATGAGGTTGGTGTTCAAGTCTTTCGTGTAGGCTTTCTCTCCTCTTTCTCCCGCGCTTCCAATTAAATCCATTTTCCGGCTCTTGGCCCAGAGTTTCTGACGCTGTTTAATGTATTCCGCCGATTTCACGGTAACCCTCCCCAAAAAATAATGAGTTTGCTTCATCGCCGATGAGGCTGGTTATAGCAACCCTCTCGCGAATAATTATACCCTCCTCCCCCAATCTTGTAGAATATCCCCGTGGAGTTCGTGGTTATCACAATCTTCCCGGAGCTGGTGGAGCAGGTGTTCGCGCACGGCATCCTTCGCCGCTCGGTGGAAAGCGGGCGCGTGACATACCGGCTCGTTGACCCGCGCGACTACACCACCGACCGCCACCGCACCGTTGACGACGTCGCATACGGCGGGCGGCCCGGCATGGTGATGATGTGCGAGCCCATCTTCGCCGCGATGGAGTCGCTGGAAGCGCAGGGCGCGCTCATGCCCTCCCGCCGCTTCGTTTACCTCACGCCCGCAGGCCGCGTGCTTGACGCGCAACTTGCGGAGCACCTCGCGGGCAACGGCCAGCTCATCCTCCTCGCCGGGCGCTACGAGGGCGTTGACCAGCGCGTGATAGACACATTCGCGCAGGAGCAGGTCTCCATCGGCGACTACGTCATCTCCGGCGGCGAGCTTGCGGCGATGGTGCTCATGGACGCGGTGGCGCGGTTCATCCCCGGCGTGGTGGGCGACGGGCGCAGCGTGCAGCAAGACAGCTTCAACGCTGGGCTGCTTGACCACCCCCATTACACGCGCCCGGCGGATTTTCGGGGAATGAAGGTGCCGGACGTGCTGCTTTCCGGCAACCACGCCGAGATTGAGAAGTGGCGGCGGGAGCAATCTGAACAAATCACGAAGCGCAACCGTCCTGATTTGTGGCGGCGCCGCCAGGCGGACAAGGCCGGCCTGCCGGACGGGCACTTGCCGGAAGACTAAAATCGGCTATAATGCTCGTTCCGTTTTTATCTGGAGTCCGAATATGAGCTGTAAACCTGAAATCGCGAACTACGAAAAGATAATGCTCAAGGCGCCGGGCGAGGTGCCCGACATCCTCCCCGGCGACACGGTGCGCGTCCACATTAACTTCTACGAAGAAAAGAAGGGCGAAGTCGGCACCAAGAAGATCCACCGCATCGCCGCCAAGGGCAAGCTTGACCGCGGCGAGGTGAAGGTGGAGCGCGTGCAGGTATTTGAGGGCACGGTCATTGGCGTCAAAGGCTTTGGCTCCAACCTTAAGTTCACAGTCCGCAAGCTTGCGAGCGGCGTCGGCGTTGAAAAGACCTTTTTCGCGCATTCCCGCCGCATTAATAGGATTGAGATTATGCGCCACGCCGTGGTGCGCCGCGCGAAGCTCAACTTCCTGCGCGATCGCGTCGGCAAGGCGACTCGCCTGCGCGAAAAACGCACTAAGTAACTATGGCAAGAACAATCGCTAAAGTGCGCTCAGAAAGAATCGCGGAAATAACCTTTGATTCCCAGCGCATCAAAGCCGACGGCCGAAGCTCCTGCGAAGTTCGCATCCGCCTGCATCCCGGCGACGACGCGCCCCTCGCGCTGCGCATAACCGCGGGAAGCTTTGACCGCGACCGCAGCGTGCGCGAGACGACGCCCATCCCCGCAAACGGCGTGATAACTTTTCGCATCTTCGCGCCGCGCATCCCCCGAAGCGGCTTTCTGCTCGCCGAGGGATTGAGGGCGCCGCTGCAGTTTTCTCCCGCGAGCATAACGCACTACCTCGCGTTTGACCTCATCCCGACGCTTTTCTTCGCGATAGTTTTCGCGCTCATCATCCGCAGCTTCGCCGTCGCCAGCTTCTATATCCCCAGCGGCAGCATGGAGCCGACGCTATTGGAGCACGACCGCCTCATCGCCGACCGCTTCAGCTACACCTTCCGCGTGCGCCAGCCGGAGCGCGGAGACGTCGTCATATTCCGCTTTCCCGAAAACCCGCGCATTGATTACATTAAGCGCGTCATAGGCTTGCCGGGCGACAAGGTGTCCATCTACGACGGCGAAGTATTCGTTAACGGCAAGCCTTTGGCAGAGGACTATGTCGCCGAGCCGCCGTATTACGAGATGGAAGAAGTGGCAGTCCCCTTGGGGATGTATTTCGTCCTAGGCGACAACCGCAACTGCAGCCGCGATTCGCACATTTGGGGCTTCGTCCCCGCGAAGAACCTCGTAGGCGAAGCGCTGTTCATCTACTGGCCCGTCCAGCGCGCCCAAGTCCTCCACAACCCCTTCCAGGGCGAGTAACTACTCCAGCCTCATGACGCGCGCGAGGTAATCCAGCGCGAGGGTGGTGCGGTAGCCGTACCAGCTCGTCATGGCGCCTTCAATCTTGTAAAGGCCGTCGTGCGCGACGCACGGCAGGCACGGGAACTTCGCGGCGAACTCGCCGATGTCCTCGTAGGTGAAGCGGTGCGGCTCGTCGGGGAACAGCACGGCCTCCGGCGAAGCCTCGCAGATGAACTCGTCGTCGGCGATGGCGAAGCGCAGGTCCGAGCGAGGCGCAACAGGCTCTAGCCCAGCCTGCACCAGCAAGTCGTAGATGTAACTCCCCTGCGTCGGCGCAAGGTACGGCTCCTTCCACACCAAATGCAGCACGCGGTGAAATGCATACCCCGCCGAAGCCTTCTGCGCGCGCTTCACTGCGGCAGGTATTTTCGCCGCAAGCTTCTGCGCAGTCTTGTCATGCCCCGTGAGCACGCCGAGGTCAACGATAAGCTCGCCCGCCTGCGCCACGCTGTCCACCGCCGACACGTGCACCGGCGCAATGCCGCGCAGCTCAGCGATGTCTTCCTCGCGGTTGTCGTCGCGGCCGCAAAGTATGAGGTCGGGGCGCAAGTCGCGGATGCGGTCAATATCGGGCTTGCGCGTTTCGCCGACGTGCGGCTTTTTTTTGTAAAGCTCCCACGGGCGCTCGCAAAACTTGGTGATGCCAACGATTTGCCGCTGCGCGCCGATGTAAAAAAGCGTCTCGGTGACGCTCGGCACGAGGCTCACGATGCGCCGCGCCGGCCGCTCCAGGCGCACGATGCCGCACATGCTTTCCGCCTGCACTCCCATCGCTTATTCCGCCGTGAGCACGCGCGTCTCCATCCCGCGCGCTGACGCGTGCTTGCGCGAAAGTTCGCACCATTGCTGCAGTATCGCCTCCATCTGCGCCTCGCTGGTGAGGCTGGGGTGGCTGTAAACGACGGCGACGGCGGACTGCGTTTCCGGCGCGAGCTTGGCGAACTGCGAGTCTTTTATCGGGCTGCCCATCGCGCGCGATTCGCCTTCGGTTGCGTCGGCGGCGACAATGAGCCCTGTGAGGTCAAGCTCCTGCCCGCTTTGGTTGAACACGTAGCTTTCCTTTTCGCGCCCAAGCCTAATCTCAAGCGCGCCCTGGAACTTCCCCGCGTCAAGCACGGTCATGGGCAGGAAGTGGCGCAGCGACAGCAAATTGTTGATGTCCACGAGGTTGTTGATGTATTTGAATTCGCGCGTTTCAATGAGGTCGCGGATGAGGTATTCGCTCGCGGGGCGGTTGCGGCCGCTCGGCTTGAACCCGCCCTGGCGCAGCAGCGCGCGCACGCCCTTCACGAACGCATCGGGCATGTCCACACCGCGCGCGAGGTAGTCGCCGCAAAGCTGCGATATCTCGTCAAGCAGCGCCGGCGGCGCGTCGGCCATGGCCACTTCGGCGAAATGCGCCACGCCAAGCCGCGCCGCATACCCCTGCGGCAACTCCACGCGAATATCCTTCATCTCCACGCGAGGATTTTATCACGCCCGCGCTTTTCAAAAATCCCCGTGTAGGCGGCACCAGCCGAAGGCTGGTAAGCCTGGAGGTTACGCGCGTTGCGCGCCGACACTCCTGTTCTTGCGGCGGCCCACAGGTGGCCGCCCTACAGCAGATTACCTCTGCCCCAGCACTTCCCGCATCTTCGCCGCGGCGTTCTCCGCCGTGAGGCCGGCGAGGGCGAGCAGCTCATCAGGCTTGCCGCTTTGCAGGTATGTGTCGGGGATGCCCATTACGCGCATGGGGACGCGCACGTCGTTGTCGGCGAGCACGCGCGCGACGACCGAGCCCAGGCCTCCGTAGATGCTGTGCTCCTCCATCGTCACGACCGCGCCGCACTCCTTCGCCGCCGCGCAAATCTCCGCCACGTTTATCGGCTTGAGCGTGTGCACGTTCACGACGCGGCAATACTTCCCTTCCTCCGCGAGCATCTCCGCCGCCTTCACCGCGCGCGAGAGCATCAGCCCGCAGGCGAAGAACACGCCGTCGCCGCCGCCGATGATTTCCAGCGTGTGCGCGGGGTCAAAGGGCGTGGCTTCGCTCGTGACGGTGGGCACCTTCTCGCGCCCGAGGCGGAAGTAAAGCGGCCCATCGTAAGTGGGCGCCCACGCCATCATCCTGCGCGTTTCCCAGTAATCGGCAGGGACGATGACCGTCATGTTCACGAGCGACAGCATATTGCCGAGGTCTTCCATGCTCTGGTGCGAGCAGCCGTCAAGGCCGACGCTGATGCCGCCGTGCGCCGCCGCGACCTTCACGTTCAGGCGCGAGTAGTCAACCGTGTTGCGTATCTGGTCCCACGCGCGGCCCGCGAGGAATATCGCGTAGCTGCTCATAAATGGTATGTAGCCGAATGTGGACATGCCCGCCGCGGTCGTTATCATGTCCTGCTCGGCGATGCCGCATTCCACGAACCGCTCGGGAAACTTGTCGCGGAAGTATTTGGTGAGCGTGCTTTCCGAGAGGTCCGCGTCCAGCACGGCGATGTTCTCGTTTTTCTCGCCAAGCTCCACCAGCATCTCGCCGTAAGCCTGGCGCGTGAGCACCATCTCCCACTTGTCCGAAGGCAGCGCGCCATTTTTGTATTCTATTTTCGCGCTCATTTCGCACCTCCCGCGCTGCTGTATTCGCGCGGGCCCATCGCGGCGCGCGCCTCGTCAACGGAATTGTAGTCGTAGCCAAGCTCTTTGAGCATAACCATCAACTCGTCTTCTTTCGGCGGGCGGCCGTGCCAGCCGGGGATGTTCTCAAACGTGGGGCAGCCCTTCATCATCACCGTCTTCCACAGGATTACCGTGGGCTTGCCGCATCCCTTCCCGCGCGACGGCGTGCCGGATAGCGCCTCGTCCCACGTGCGCACGACTTCGTCCATGTCGTGCCCGTTGGCGGTTAGGACGCGCCAGCGGAACGCCTCAAACTTGTCCGCCAGCGGGTCAATGCCCTTCACGTTTTCCACGTAGCCGTCAATCTGCGCATTGTTCCAGTCCACGCTCAAGACGAGGTTGTCAGTCTTGCGGTGGCCGGCGTGCATGATGGCTTCCCAGATGTTGCCCTCCTGGATCTCGCCGTCTCCGCAGTTGCAGAAGACATTGATGCTGGGCTTGCCGCGCATTCGTGCGCCAAGCGCCATGCCGTGCGAGACGGATAGCCCCTGGCCCAGCGAGCCAGTTGATACTTCAATGCCGGGGAGCGAAGTGCGGCTAGGGTGGCCCTGCAAGCGCGAGTTGAGGTGGCGGAAAGTGAGCATGTAGCCCCGGTTGAAGTAGCCCCTGTGCGCCATCAGCGCGTAGTTGATGGACGAGCAGTGGCCGTTGCTCATTATAAAGCGGTCGCGCCCGGGCCAAGACGTGTCGGCAGGGTCAATGTTCAGGTAGTTCATCCATAGCGCCGTGAGGTAGTCTGCCGCGGACAACGGGCCGCCGGGGTGGCCGCTCGCGGCGAGCTGCACCATCACGAGCACGTCGTGCCTTATGTTCCGCGCGGTCTCCCGCAGCTCGTCTACGTTCATATTCAGCGTTGGCATCGCGCCTCCTTGCAGGCGCTTCGCGCCCGCTACAAGCCTTAAGATGGGAAGTCCCGCCATTCTACCAAATCCCGCGCCGCCGTAGAAGGTGGAAGCCCGGCTTTTGCTTCTGATAGTAGCGCGGGCGACTCGCCTGTTCGTTTAGCAGCACAAGCGAGACGCATGTGCCACCTTCCAGATTTCAGATTCCGAAACCCAGAATCCAGACGGCGGGGCACAGGTCCCCGCCCTTCAGCAGAATCCAGAGCCACACTTAAGTGCGGCCTACGGGGAGAAGGAGATTCCAGAGCGGCGTTGAAACGCCGCCTACAAGTGGGATGAAGATTCTAGAGCGGCGCTGGTCTGCACCGCCTACCCGTTGTTGATTACCTTTGTGAACTCTAAACTCCCAACTCTCAATCCTGGAACCCCATCTACCATCTACGAGCTACCACTCCGGCCTTACCCCTTACCCCTGCCGAAGGCAGCCCGCCTGCGACGAGCTCAGCCGAGGCGAGCTTGTCGAGGGCTTGCCCCTCTTTCCTCACCGCCCGCCTGCAAGCCCCGCGCCGATGCGCCAGTAGGGGTTAATTGACTAGAGGGCTGCTTAGTTGATAGACTCAATGCGGATTCCAAGGGGGTTTCAAACAAGATGAACAACATGATGAAATACGCTTTATTGCTGATTGTAGCGCTTCTCGCGTGGTCGTGCGGCGGCGGCGGGACTCCGTCCCCGCTCCCCGGCGGCGCGGAACACACGCAGGAAATCACCGTAAGCCCTACAACCGACGGTGTTGTGACGCTTGAAAGCGGCGCAAAAGCGACTTTTCCTGCGGGCACCTTTAGTGTGGCGACAACCATCGTCTTCTCCGACACGATAGTCGGGCCGGAGCGCGAAGCGCCGACTTATCCCGAGGGCACTGCCGGCCCTATCGGCTACCTGACGATTAACAACCCTGCGGCTGAGCAAAACAAGTTCAACAGCGACATCAGCGTCACTTTCAATATCCGCGTGAGCGGCGTGGCCGAAGGCGTGCGTTACTGGGTTTACCGCTACAACGACGACACCACGAAATGGGAACGCTGGGGCACGGCCTTCGCCACCGTGGCAAGCGGTGGCACTCTAGCGGTTGCGACCCTGCCAACCACCGGCGTGTCTTACTACATAGGCTCGGTGGGCATCTTCTCCAACCTGACGGTTGAAGGCGGCGGGCTTCCAGGCGGCGCAGCGGCATCGCTCTCGGGCATTGTCACCAGCTCCGCCACCAGCGATCCTGTGGCGGGCATTGACGTGATGCTCTACGCCGTGAACATCGGCGGGACGCTGCCACACGATTTCATGAACGGCGAAGCCGACCCGGACAACCCTAACAACCACAACCTTGTTTACACCAACGCCGACGGCCGCTATGAGATCCGGTTTTCGCAAGCCGACATAGCAGCGGGGCTAGTTTACCTCGTCCGCATAGGCCAGCGCCACGGCGGCTATCTTGACGCCGAGTCGTCAACCTTCACCGTCGCGGCGGGCGTCAACCCCGACAAGAACTTCGTCGTCACCCCCGAGACGTAAGGCTGGTGACTGGCGTATTCCGCCCCTTCTTGGGGAAACGCGCATTGAGCGAATGAGCCGCGCGATTAAGCGCGCAGGCTCGCAAGAGGAGTGGGGTCGTGGTGGAGTATCCAAGGCGCGGCTGCCTTCCATTTTTCCTGTTGGCGGTAACCATTACCACCGCGCTAATCACGCTGTTGGCGCGTATCTTCTAGGAATCCTGGCCGCAAACGCCGGCGCCCGCCGAGAGGTCAATCATCTCAATGTCAATTTGCGCGGCGGCTTCAAGGACGCGCTCGTTGCGGTAAAACTCGCCGTAGCAGATGCGCTTGATGCCGCAGTTCGCCAGCACCTTGAAGCATTCCCAGCAAGGGCTGCACGTGACGTAGAGCGTCGCGCCGCTGATGTTCGCGCCGTTTCGCGCCGCCTGCGCAATCGCGTTCATCTCCGCGTGGATGGTGCGCACGCAATGGCCGTTCTCCATCATGTGCCCAGCCTCGTCGCAGTGGGGCGTGCCGGAAATGCTGCCGTTGTAGCCGGTGCTCAGTATCACGCGGTCGCGCACGAGCACTGCGCCCACGTTCTTGCGGTCGCAGGTTGAGCGCGTGGCGACGGTGCGCGCGATTTGCATAAAATACTCGTCCCACGACAGCCGCCGCTTCGCGCACGCCTCGCCGACGGTCTCTCCAAGCATGCAGTGCAGGTTATCAATGGCGCCGTTATTGTCTATTCTGTCGGTCGCCGCAGCGCGTAACGCCTCAAGGTTTTGCGCGCCGGGCCCGCCGTTCATCTCGCGCCTCTCCAGCGCCTTGAATTCCTCTAAGCTCATTCCCTCGCCGGTGCGCCCACGGTTTTTCACGCGCGCATACCGAAGCTCAACGGGCGCGTCTATGAAGATGAGCCTGAAGCCTTCGGTGTTCTTCACCGGCTCAAGCTCGCCAAGGTTGCGCACGCTCGTTATGACGATATTCGCTGCGTTTTGCGATGCAGCGCGCTCAAGCACGCGGTTCGTGAGGTAGCTCTCGCCGTAAACGGTGCGCAGTTCGTTGCCGAGTAGCTGCAATGCTTCGCGGGTTGGCTCTTCACCGCGCGCGCGCGCCAATTCCCTCAGCTCGTCGCTTAGTGAGAAATGCGCAAAGCCCTTGCCGGCGAAGTAATGCGCGGCCTCGTCTTTGCCCGCGCCGTTCGTTCCCGCAATCGCAATAATCATCGTTTCCTCCACATGTCCATGCGCAGGGGGATTATAGTGGAAAAACTCCTTACCTTGAAAAAACTTGGACGGGGACGCGACTTTCCAGTCGCGTTTTGGAATCCAGATCGGGACTAGAAAGTCCCGACTCCATCCTCCCCTACCCCCCAATCCCTTATCCCTGTCCCGCAGCCTTCATCCTCTCCGCATACTTACTGCCCCTCGGCAGCGAATGAAGCTTGGCCAGCCCGTGTTTCAAGAGCCACTCGTTCACTAGCGCGCCATTACCCGCCTCGCCAATCCAAACCCACGCCTGAAGCCGCCCGTATTGGTCGCGCTGCGGCTCGCCGAATTCAAGCGTAAGCTGCTTCCCCTTCATCGCCGCCTCTAGCTGCTGCATTGAAAACGTGGCGGCGAGGTCGCCTGTTTCCTGCCACTCCGACCGCACGCTGTCGTCTTTCACTACAGGCTGCCGACGAAACATCTCCGGCGCGTCAACGCCCAGTAGCTGGACCTTTTCCTCGTTTTCGCCGATGAGCACGCGCACTGTGTCGCCGTCAACAGCGAGCACGAATTTCGCGGGCGTTTGCGCGGGATAGACTGCGAGCGCAGGCTCTCCGGGCTTCACGATGCGCGAGCGCATCGCGCCCCGATACGCGGAGATTAGCGCATATGCGAAGGCTGCGAGGATAAACAGCCACAGCGCGATTGAAGCGGGAAGCGGCACTGCGCGCCTAGGTTTTGCTGCGGACTTTAACTTGCGCGGCACGGCTTAGGGCTGCGGTTCATCGGCGGGCGCGGCAGGTTCCGCATCATCCAGCGGCGCTACGCCTTCCTCCGTGCGCACGACAATGAGCGCGGTCTTGCCGACTGTCAGCTCGTCGCCCGGCTTCAGCTCACGCCATTCCTGCGCAGCCATCTTCTCGCCGTTTAGAAGCGTGCCGTTTGTGCTGCCAATGTCTTGCGCCTTTATGTAATCAAGATCAACGTCAAGCACCGCGTGCGCCGCGCTGATGAAGCCGTCGTCGGGAAAGGCGATGTCGTTGCGGTCGGGCTTGCGGCCGATACGCACTTTGCCGAACGGAAGATGGTAAGAAGTCTCGCCCCCTTTCAACGACCACGGGCTGCGCACTTCCTCAACGTCTATGGAATCTTCGCGCAGGCCGGGGATGGCTTTCTCGCCTTCCTCCTCCGCCCCCTCTTCGCCCGTAGGCGCAGCCGGGTTCTCTAGCCAGCGCAAGGCGATGGGCAGTTCGCCCGCTTTCAGCCCGGATGCCGGGGTAAGCTCGCATTCCTCCGCGCCCAGCCTTGCGCCGTCAACGAAGGTGCCGTTGGTGCTGCCGAGGTCGCGCACGAAAAGCCTGCCACCACGCACAGCGAAGACGAGGTGCTTGCGCGAGAGGTAGGGGTTGCCCACAACGAGGTCTCCCTCGGAACGCCCTAGCGTGTGCTCGCCTTCGCCGATGCCGAAGACCTGCCCGGCGATGGCCACCTCAACGCTGCCAGCCACGGTGGCGGCTGCGCGCGTTTTGCCGCCTTCGCCCATGCTCCCCGGCTCATAGCCGCATGATGGGCAATAGCCCGCGTCATGCGGGATGGCCGCGCTGCAGTAAGGGCAAGCGGTTTCGCGGGCGCCATCATTGATTTTTAGCGCCCTTGTATGATCGGCGTCATTCGCGTGGCCCATATCGTTACCTCGCGGAGTTTCGTTAGTTGGTTGATTTTAGCTCATTGCGGGGCGTTTCCGAAAGCGGCGCACAATCCAAAAAAGAATTAGCGCCAGCAAAACGGCCAAGAATATCTTATCCAATATTTGCGCGTAACCCTTAATCTGTTCCCAGTTCTCTCCTAGCACCATTCCAGCATAAGTAAGCATGTAGCAATACAGCAGCGCGCCGCCAAAGGCAAATATGCAAAACAGAAAAAATGGCATTCTGGCTATTCCGGCAGTCAGCATGATGTACGTGCGAAGCATCGGGATTATCTTTGTAAAGAATACCGTAACAGAACCATACCGAAGGAAGAAGCGGTCGGCAATGTCAAGCTCGCGCTCCCTGATTGAGATGTAACGCCCGTAACGATGAAGGAGCGGCCGCCCGCCGTAATACCCCACTGCATAGCACACTATGCTGCCCAGCAAATTGCCGAAAGCGCCGCTGAATGCGACAGCGTGGAAGTTGAGCCTGCCCTCAGACACAAGGAAGCCGGAGAAGGAAATTATGATTTCCGATGGCAGTGGCATAAATGCGGCATCTATCGCCGACATCAAGACGATTCCGAAATATCCGAGCGATAGTATGGTCTCGGTTATGAGTTTAACGATTGCTTCAATCATTAGGGAGTGGAAAAAGAGATTGTAACAGGTTTACTTGACGGGAACTGCGTCGTCTTTATCGCCATAGCCCTCTTTGGGCTTCTCATCTTCCGGCGGGGGCTTCTGTTCGCCATCCTTGCCGCCCTCGCCATCATTGGGCTTCTGTTCTTCGGGCGGCTTAGCTTCCCCATCACCATCGCCCTTGCCGCCCTCGCCATCTTTCGGCTTCGCCTCGCCGCCGCCGTTGTCCTTCGGCTTCTCATCGCCGGGCTTGGCTTCTTCCTTTGGCGGGGCTTTTTCCTCTTCGGTGGGGGGAGGCGCAGCTTCATCGCCTTCGCCGCCGGAAGTGTCCACGTTCTCAAACGGCAGGGCGCCCGCATCCGCAGGCTCGGCCGGTCCCGGCGGCTCTCCAAGGTTGGTCTCGGGCATGTCATACGCTATGGGCGGCTTGTAATCCCCCTGCGCAATTTGCAGCGCTATGGGATCTCCCGGCTCGTAAGGATAGCTCCTTGCCTCGTCGGGCTTCACGTATTTAAGCTCAATATCAAGGTATGTCGCCGGGCTTGTCAGCGGCTCAACTTTGTTCGTTTGCAAGTCGTGCTTCCAACGGTAAACAAGGCGCTCCGACTGGTTGGGAATGGCGACCGTCCACAGGAAGTACTTCGCGCCCTCTTTGATGTAGGGCGGGCTTTTCTCAGTATCCAGCCCTCCCTTCTCGGCCTTGCGGAAGAACTTTTCATACGCGGCGATGCGCTGGTTGGCGGGCGTGTAGTCTTTCTGCGAAATCTCCGCGAGGATGCCCACTACCCAATACGCGCCGATGACGTAAGCTACGCAGAGGAAGAAGAAAACTATGCCGCCGATGATGCCGAATGCGCCGAGCGTTTCCGCAAGACTCCGATTTGGCTTGTGGAGCTTGCGCTTGCGGATGGAGGCGATACGTTTTTGCATGGATTGGTTACCGGCGAGGCAAATCGCTTCCCTTGCGCTCCGCGACGATAGCGGGGATGCCCATATCGTCAAGCTTGGCGACCGCCTGCGCAGCCTCGTCCATCGTGAGGTAAACCGCCTCCACGAAGATGGAGCTGCCGATGGCGATTACATCAGGCTCAAAGCCCTCCGGGAATCCTCCAGCTTCAAGCAGCTTGAACGCGCTTTGCACGTCCTTCACTTCCTGGAGCTGCACCGCCCATACAACTGGCACCGGCTCGTTGGGGAGGAAGCGGAAGTCCAGCGATAGCTTCGCCGGATCGTCAATTTCTATGACCTTGAATAGCGCCGGCCCTTGGATGAACATCTCTATCATCTGGATGGTGTTGTCTGCGCGTGTGACGATGCTGAATGGGACGGCGTCTTTGCTTTGCACTTTCGCGTTTTCGGCGTATTTCACGCCGTCAAAGGTAATCTTGAAGCGGTAGGGGAACTTCTTGTATTCAACCTTATAAGCCGGGTGCGAGGGCGCGCCGGTGCGCTTGCCGCCGCTTTCAACGCTGAAGTCAAGCACAATGCGGGTGTAGTCCGGGTGCTTGCCGAAGCGGATGCCGTCCAGGACGCATCCCGCGAGCTTCGCGCCGCCGGAAAACGCGCCTGAGGCCTTAAACTGCGCCGGGGCTTTTTGCGCCTGAGCATGCGCAGCCGGGGGCGCGACGTATGCCAGCGCCAGCAGCGCGAGAATAATGCAAACAGCCAGCGCCGCCGCCGCTGCCGCCGTCCGCTTCGCCATATATAATGCCCCGTTACCCATGCCCCCTGAGTCTATTCCCCGCGTGAGGTTGTGTCAAGGAAGGCGCGCAATAGCCACATCCACCCAATTCCCAACTCCGAACTATAAACCCTATTCGTATTCCCCACTGGTCTTTGCTAGAATCGGCGTAATGCGGCAAAGGCGCGTCACGCTGCGCGCAGGCCGCTGGAAGGACACCCACGAATGACGGCGCGGCAAGCGAGCACATCCAACCTGCAAAACGGAGGCCGGTAATGGGACTGGAAAGCCTGGATGCCTGGCTTCCCATCGGCGTTTACATTGCCATTCTCATCTGCTTCGCCGCGCTCCTTATCATCCTGTCGCACATTATCCAGCCGCGCAACATCCCGCGCCGCCGCGAGTTCACCGAGCCGTTTGAGTGCGGCCTAAAGAGCAAAGGCTTGCCGCTTGGCCGCTATCCGGTGAAATACTACCTTGCAGCGATAATGTTCGTCGTCTTTGACCTGGAGGCAGTGTTCCTTTACCCGTGGGCGGTGAGCCTGCAAGCGTTCAAGGACGCGCAGCTCGCCTGGCTGTGGTTCGGCGAAATGCTCGTGTTCATCATCATCCTCCTCGCGGGTTATGCGTTCATTCTCGCGAAAGGAGTCTTCGCGTGGCCGGAGGAATGATTCGCGCGGGTGACAATGGCAGCCGCATAATCCGCCCCCCTGGCGAGGGCTTGCTGCTCACGAACGTGAACAAGCTCGTGGGATGGTTCCAGGCGAATTCGGTGTGGCCGCTGTCCTTCGGCCTCGCATGCTGCGCCTTTGAGATGATGGCGGCGTCGGCCAGCCGTTTTGATATAGCGCGCTTCGGCAGCGAGCTTTTCCGCGCCAGCCCGCGCCAGGCCGACTTGATGATTGTCGCCGGCCGCCTGTCGTGGAAGATGGCGCCGGTCATGCGCGAGCTCTACGACCAAATGCCCTTCCCCAAGTGGGTCATAAGCATGGGCGCATGCGCTTCTTGCGGCGGCGTCTTCACTACATACAGCATCGTGCACGGCGTTGACCACATTGTGCCGGTTGACCTCTATATCCCCGGCTGCCCGCCGCGCCCCGAAGCGGTATTGGATGCGCTAATTAAGCTGCAAAAGCGCATCAAGACCGGCGCTTACGTATCGCCGGGACTTAAGGAGGGCAGGCAGTGATAGGCGCGCCTGAACACCTGGTCGTTGACGCGCTCGGCGCAGTCGCGCAGCGCATATACGCCGACAGCGCCGGCGAGCCGGTTGCGGTGGTAATGCCCGACAGGCTTTTTGAAGCTGCGCGCATAGTGCGCGACGACCCGCGCCTGGCGTGCAACTACCTGTCGTTTGCCAGCGCGCAGGATTTCACGCCGCGCGAGCCGCGCTTTGACGGCGTTTACCAGCTCTACAGCATCCCCCTGCGCCACTGGATGCGCCTGCGCGCCCCCATCGCCGATGGCGAAGTCCTGCCATCGCTAGCTGAATTGTTCAAGGCCGCCGAATGGCATGAGCGGGAAACATACGACCTTTTTGGCATCCCTTACGCCGGGCATCCCGACCTGCGCCGCATCGTGCTCTCGGACAACTGGCACGGCTATCCGCTGCGCAAGGAGTATTCGCACAAGCTGGAACCCGCCTGGGCGCTGGGAACTAACGTGCTGCAAAACACCGCTGAAGACGGCATGGCGGGAATGGAAGAACGAGACGGCGGCCCTGCGCGCCACATCATCCTGAATATGGGGCCGCAGCATCCCGCGACGCACGGCGTGTTGCGCCTTGCGCTGGAACTGGACGGCGAGAACATCGTAAACTGCGTGCCGCATATCGGCTACCTGCACACCGGCATTGAAAAACTCTCCGAGCATCACAACTGGACGAAGAACATCACGCACTACTCCCGTATGGACTACGTCTCGCCGATGAACAACGAGCTGGCGTATTGCCTGGCGGTGGAAAAGCTGATTGGCTGTGAAGTCCCCAAGCGCGCGCAGTATATCCGCGTGCTGATGAGCGAGCTGACGCGCATCATCTCGCACCTCGTCTGGCTCGGCTCGCATGCGATGGACATAGGCGCAATGAGCGTGTTCCTTTACTGCATAGCCGAGCGCGAGAAGATATTGGACATATATGAAGAAGTCGGCGGCCAGCGCATGATGACCTCTTACATCCGCATCGGCGGGCTGCAGGCGGACATCACCGAAAAGCTGTCCGGGATGGTGCGCGCATGGGCGAAGGAATTCCCGGCGCAGCTCAAGATGTACCACGGGCTGCTCACTGAAAACCCCATCTGGCGGCAGCGCACAATGGGCATCGCACATCTTAGCCGAGAGGACTCAATCAGCTACGGCTTGTCGGGTCCGCTGGCGCGCGCGGTCGGGATTGACTGGGACTTGCGGCGCGACTGCCCTTACAGCAGCTATGAAGAGTTTCACTTTGAAGTGCCGGTGCGGCATGACGGCGACGTTTACGCGCGTTACCTCGTTCGCATGGAGGAAATGGCCCAGGCGCATGGCATCGCGCTCCAAGCGCTGGAGAAGATAGAGAAAGAGAAGCCCGGCGAGTTCGTGGTCAAAGACTACAAAATTGCGCCCGTCCCGCGTGAACGCATCAATTCGTCAATTGAAGAATTGATTCACCACTTCATGTATTGGACCGACGGGATTCACGTCCCCGAAGGCGAGGCATACGGCTTCATTGAGGGAAGCAAGGGCGAGATAGGCTTCTTCGTTTCAAGCAACGGCACTGCGCTGCCGCAACGGGTGAAAGTTCGCGGCCCGTCATTCGCTAACTTGAGCGCGCTGCCCGCGATGGTCAAAGGGCGCCTCATCGCCGATGTCGTCGCCGCGGTAGGCAGCATAGACGTGATACTTGGGGAGGTGGACCGGTGACATCGGCCGAGCTGCACCCCGACCTGCGCAAGTGGATTGAAGAGCGCGTCCCGCGATACCCCACTCGCCGCAGCATGCTCGTCCCTGCGCTGTTGATGGCTGCGCGGTATCACGATTACGCAAGCCCCACGGTTATGCGCGCACTGGCGGAATTGCTGGAGACGCCGCTCTCTATGGTAATGTCCGCCGCCTCGTTCTACACGCTTATTCCCAAGCGCCCCGTCGGCAAGCACGTCATCCAAGTTTGCCACAATGTAGCGTGCTGGCTGCGCGCAAGCGATGAGCTTATCGCGCACCTTGAGCATAGGCTTGGCGTGAAAGTCGGCGGGACGACAGGCGACGGCAAGTTCACGCTGGTAACGGTTGAATGCCTCGCCGCATGCGGGAGCGCGCCGGCGATGATGATTGGGGAGCGTTTGTATGAGAACGTAACTCCCGCCGATGCCGACCGCGCGCTGGCGGACTTGGGGGGCGCGCAGTGAGCGCTGCGGAGACGAGAGTAGTAATGCGGCTTGCGGGCGTGCCGGATGCGCACAAGCTTGAGGTTTATGAAGCCAACGGCGGATACGCGGCGCTGCGAAAAGCGCTTGGTGAAATGAAGCCTGAAGAAGTTGTTGAAGCAGTTAAAGAGAGCGGCTTACGCGGCAAGGGCGGCGCGGGATTCCCGGCAGGGCTGAAGTGGAGCTTCGTCCCGCGCGGCTATGCCGGCCCGAAGTACCTCGCATGCAACGCAGATGAAGGCGAGCCGGGGACGTTCAAGGACCGCTGGATACTTGAGAATGTGCCGCACCTGCTTATTGAAGGCTGCGTCCTCTGCGCCTATGCGGTGGGCATAAGCCACATCTACATTTACTGCCGGGGCGAGTTCGCGCGCGGGAAACAAATGCTTGAAGAAGCCTCGCGTGAAGCCTGCGCCAAAGGCTATCTAGGCGCGAACATCCTCGGCAGCGGCTTTAGCGTTGATTTGACCGTCCATTCCGGCGCAGGCTCGTATGAGTGCGGCGAGGAGACCGCGCTGCTCACTTCATTGGAGGGCGGGCGAGGCCATCCGAAGAACAAGCCTCCGTTTCCGGCCACGAAAGGCGCGTGGGGCAAGCCAACTGTTATAAACAACGTGGAAACGCTGGCGACCGTCCCCGACATCATCGCGCGCGGCGCGGCGTGGCATGCGGCGATGGGCACGGAGAAAAGCAAGGGCGTGAAGATGGTCTCTATTTGCGGGCATGTCGCGCGCCCCGGCGTTTATGAGGTTGAGTTCGGAGTTCCCGTCAGCGGCATCATCGCGCTCGCAGGCGGGATGCAAGAAGGGCGCAACCTCAAGGGCTTCTTCCCCGGCGGGAGCAGCACGCCCATTCTTCCCGCTTCGCAGGCGGGCGTTTCATACGACTATGAGAGCATCGCTGGGGCGGGGTCAATGCTCGGAAGCGGCGGGCTCATCGTGTTTGATGAATCCACCGACGTTGTGAAAATGGCTGAAATCATCACGCGCTTCTACGCCTGGGAGAGCTGCGGAAAATGCACGCCCTGCCGCGAGGGGACGCGCTGGATGCTGCAAACCTACGAGCGCATACTGCGCGGCGAAGGCAGGCCCGAAGACCCTGCCTTGCTGCTGTCTATCTGCGGCCAAATTGAGTTCAAGAGTTTGTGCCCCTTCGGCGACGCCGCAGTGGGCGTTGTAAGGTCTACTGTTATTCTATTTCCTGGGGAATATGGCGCATACATCAGCGGAGGCAAGGCCTCTAAGCGCGCCTATATTCCGGTGAGGCATTAATTATGGGAACATTACAAAGAAAAACCGTGACACTTTCAATCAACGGCAAGCAGGTATCCGTGCCCGAAGGCATTTACCTGACGGAAGCAGCTGAGATGGCTGGCTTCCACATCCCGCAATTCTGCTCGCACCGCTGGCTGGAGCCGCTCGGCGCGTGCAGGATGTGCCTTGTGCGCATTGAGAAAATGCCCAAGCTCCAAACCGCCTGCTCAACAGTGGCGCAGGACGGGATGGTTGTCACGACCGAGAGCGAAGAGATCCGCAAGGCCCGCGAAGAGATGCTGGAGTTCCACCTCCTGAACCATCCGCTGGAATGTCCAGTCTGCGATCGCGGCGGCGAATGCGAGTTGCAAGACCTGACGATTGCCTATGGCGTGGACGAAGCACGGTATATTGAACCCAAGCTGGAACGCGCAGACGCTATGCTGACGCCGTTCCTGCACATGAACTACAAGCGCTGCATCCTCTGCAAGCGCTGCGTCCGCTACTGCGACGAGATTACCGGAAGCCACCTCCTGCGGGTGGAGGAGCGCGGGGCGTGGTCGCGCATTGAATCGCTTGGCTCATGCGTCATCCCCGACCACTTTTCCGGCAACACGATAGAAGTATGCCCGGTCGGCGCGATAACGAGCCAGCTTTTCCGCTTCCGAGGCCGGCCCTGGGAGCTTGAAAAAACGCGCACAATCTGTTGCCACTGCACTGTTGGGTGCAACGTTGAGCTGCACGCGCGCGGCAACGAGCTGCTGCGCATAGTTTCGTCGCCGAACCCTTATGTGGACGACGGCCATCTCTGCGACCGGGGCCGCTTCGCATACAACTACGTAAATGCGAAGCCGTTCAAGCAGCCCTTGCTCGGCAAAGGTGCAGCGCGTCGCGGCATTTCGTGGGAAGAGGCGGAGAATGAGGCGGTAGAACGCATCAGAAGCACGATTGAAAAGCACGGCGCAAACGCGGTCGCGTTCATCGCGGGCGCGGGGATGACCAACGAGGATTACATAGCCTTCCGCTTGTTTGCGCACAGCCACATCGGCACGGAGAACTTCTTCGTCGGCGAAGGGCTGATAGACGTGCGCAGCAACCCGCAACTCCTGCTCCAATCGCTATTCTTTGACGCGGCCAGCATTGAGGAGATTATCTCAAGCGATGCAGTCATTACAGTCGGCTGCGAACTCTACGAAGAAGCGCCCGTGCTTGGGCTGCGCATCCGGGAGGCCCAGAACAAGCGCGGCTGCAAGCTCATCAACCTAAGCCTGCACCTGCCGCAAGGATACTGGAGCGCGGACGAGCATTACCTTTACGCTCCCGGCAACTTTCTCGCGGCAGCCGGCGAAATCGTGCTCGCACTGGAGAATGGGGATCTTTCCGGCAAATGGGCGGGGCTTGTCACGGCGCTGGTTGAGTTGCCCAATGTGGCGTTGCTCTACGGCCATGACATCCTCTACCACCCTAACGCGCACAAGTATGTTCTTGCGCTGCTGAAGATAAAGCATGCCGCCTACAAGCTGAGGCACGAGCGCGGCGTTAAAGGCCACATCTCGCTCAACCCCATCTTCCGCAGCTCCAACGCGACAGGCGCGATGATCCACAACTTCCTGGAGTTCCTCGTGCGGCGCGAAGGCGAGCAGCCCGAACGGGCGCATGCGACCCTGCGCGGAATACTGGCAAAGGCAGCCTCAGGCGAAATCAAGCTTCTCTACTTCGTCAACATAAACCCGCTGATAACCTTCATTGACCGGACGCTGGTGGAGAAGGCTTTGCAGGCCTGCGAGTATGTAGTTGTGGAATCTTCGCTGCCCAGTGAGACCACGGAAGTGGCTGACTTGGTGCTTCCTGTGTCGCCCTGGTGCTGCCGCGAAGGGACTTTTATCAATCTTGGGTGGCGGCTGCAAAAGCTCAATGCGGCGGCGATTAGCACTGGGCTGCCGACAGACCTTGAAATCTGGAGCAGGCTGCTGGTGAAGCTCGGCAAAGGCTCGCATTCCACAAGCCCGGCGAAGATATTCAACGAAGTCGCCCATGTTGTCCCGATACTTAGCCACCTTACCTTTGAGACAATCCCCCCGACCGGCTCGGTGCTTGGCTTCACACTCAGTTCCGAAAACCGCAAGCGTTACATTGAGGAAATTGAAAGCCTGCAACTTGATTTCTCTCATATTAACACGCCGGACGAATATCCGTTCGTGCTAATGCCGAAAAAGCACCTGTTCCGCAACTCGCCCCGGATGAGGTATTCCACGAAGATGGATGCAGTGACTCCCGAAGCTGTCGCGCTGATGAACCCCGCAGACATTTCAAAGCTGGGGCTGAAAGCTGGGCAAAGCGTGGTTCTAGAATCGCGCTGCGGCGCGATAACGCTCCCCTTGAGCGCGGCAGAATGGGTGCAGCCGGGAAGCGTGGCAGTTGGCGATTACATATCATCTGCGCCGGTTAGCCGTCTCATCTCGGTTGAGGACGAAATGACCTCCGTGAGAGTTAGGCCTGCCTGATGAGCTGGGCTGACATCGGCTGGGTGTTGGCGAGAATACTCATCGTATTTGCAGTGCTACTGCTCGCGATGGCGTATTTGACGTTGGTGGAGCGGCGCGTCGTCGCCTGGTTTCAGTGGCGGCTCGGCCCCAACCGGGTCGGCCCGCTGGGGCTTGTCCAGCCGATAGCCGACGGCGTGAAGCTTTTATTCAAGCAGGAGCTGGTCCCAGCAGCCGCCGACGCGGTGGCCTACTTCCTCGCGCCTGCAATTGCGCTCGTCGCAGCTTTTGCGGTCATAGGGGTAATCCCCATTGCGCCGGGCTTTTACATAGCCGACGTAAATGTTGCGCTGCTTCTCGTTCTAGCGCTTTCTTCAATGGGAGTCTACGGTGTCATCCTCGCGGGATGGGGCAGCGGCAGCAAATACCCCTTCCTCGGCGCATTGCGCGCTTGCGCGCAGATGGTTAGCTACGAGCTTGCACTGGCGTTCGCCGCAATCGGCGTGATAATTCTCGCGGGGAGCTTCTCCCTGCGCGTAATTGTGGAAGCGCAGGCCGGGCTGTGGTATGCCGTGCCGCAGGCGGTTGGATTTATCGTATTCCTGATAGCGGGCTTTGCTGAGGCAAACCGCGCGCCGTTTGACATGCCCGAGTGCGAAAGCGAGCTTGTCGCGGGTTACCACACTGAATACTCGTCAATGAAGTTTGCGATGTTCTTCCTCGGCGAGTATGTCGCGGTGATAAACATCGCGATGCTAACGACAGTGCTCTTTCTCGGCGGGTGGCATGGACCGGCTGTTTTCGGCGCATCTCTCACCGGGTTGTCAGGGCTGATGTGGTTTCTCATCAAGGCATTCGCGGTCATTTTCCTTTTCCTGTGGGTTCGCGCGACGCTGCCGCGCTTCCGCTACGACCAAGTTATGCGGTTCGGGTGGATGGTGCTGTTGCCGCTCGCGCTGCTGAATATCATCGTCACAGCCGCGCTGAAGGCGTTTTCTTAGGCAAATGAAACCGACGCTGCGACAGAAGTTCAACTTGTTCGCGGTGGCGAAAGGGCTTTACATAACCCTTTGCCAGTTTTTTGCCGACCGGTTTGCCGGGCGCGTGGTAACGGTTTCCTATCCCGAAAAGAAGCTCAAGCTCAAGGAACGCTTTCGCGGCCTGCACCGCCTGGAGCTTTATGAAACCGGCCTCCAAAAAGGGCTGGAGAAGTGCATTGGCTGCGCCCTATGCGCTGCAGCTTGCCCGGCGGATGTCATCAAGGTCGTCGCAAGCGAGAACGATCCTGCGTGCCCCAACTCCCCAGGCGAACGATACGCGGCGGTTTATGATATGGATATCCTGCGCTGCATATTTTGCGGCATGTGCGTTGAGGCTTGCCCGACGGAAGCTATCGTGATGAAACACGACTTTGAGCTTGCCGGCGACGAGCGCGGCGGGCCGCAGGGCGGCGCAAACAAGTTCCTTTACCGCAAACAAGACCTGCTTAGCCGGGAGTATCACTGGTGAGCGCTGTTGAGATAATCGTGTTTGCTGCGGCTGCGCTGCTGGCGCTCGCAGGCGCGGTAGGGATGGCGTCCGCGCGCAATCCCGTCCATTCCGCGCTTTTCCTCATTGCCAACCTCGTCGCGGTCGCGCTCATCTACTTGCTCCTCCTCGCGCCAGTGCTGGCGGCGCTGCAAGTGCTTGTGTATGCTGGCGCGATAATGGTGCTTTTCATCTTCGTTATATTCTTCTTCGTCCAGCCGTCGCAAAAGCACGAAACCGTTTATTCCCTGCCAGCTCAATCTGCGCTTGCGGGAATCGTCATTCTTTCGCTCGTCTGCCTTCTAATAGGAGGCTTGTTCTTTGGCGGCGCGTTTGCCCCGCCTCAAACCCTAAGCGCGCCCCCCGCCGTGGACACTACAAGCCCGCAAGCGCTGGGTGTAGTGCTGTTCACCAAGTTCCTGCTGCCGTTTGAGCTGGTTTCAGTCCTGCTCCTTGCGGCGATACTCGGCGCGGTTGCCCTCGCGCGCAGCCCGCGAAAGGGGGGCGAGGGCTAATGCAGCCTATCGTAACCTACAGCCTCGCTCTTTCCGCGATGCTTTTCGCCATCGGCGCGCTGGCTGTGCTGGTGCGGCGCAACCCGCTGGTTATGTTTATGGGAATTGAGCTGATGCTCAACGCGGCCAACCTAACCTTCGTTGCATACGCGCGAGAGCTGGGGCAAGTGGAGGGGCAGGCGGCCGTCCTCATTTTTCTCGCAGTCGCGGCGGCGGAAGTCGCAGTCGGGCTCGCCATCATCGTTGCTGTTTACCGCCACCGGCGCGATGTTGACGCCGATGCTGCAAGCGGGATGAAGGGATAGCCGTGCTTGGACACATTTACCTGGCGATAATCCCACCCCTCGCGGGGACAATCTTGCTCGGCTTCTTCGGCAAGATGATGCCGCGCAAGGCTGCGGGGATACTGGCGTGCGGAGCGATACTTCTCTCATTTGCCGTTGCGCTGGCAGCGTTCATTGAGTATGTCCGCGCAGGCGGGGTGTCGCCGGAGCCTTACGGCGCGCATGTGGGCGTTCTTGCGCCATGGCTTGCCATCCCTGGCTTCGAGCTGAACCTTAGCTTCCAGGCCGACGCGCTCTCGCTGCTAATGGCGCTGACGGTCACCTTCGTCTCGTTCCTCATTTTCGTTTACTCCTCCGGCTACATGGCGCACGACGAGGGCTACCCGCGTTACTTCGCCTACCTCAACCTATTCGTCGCGATGATGCTCACGCTGGTTTTGGCGGGCAACCTCGTGGTTATGTTCATAGGCTGGGAAGGCGTCGGGCTTTGCTCCTACTTGCTCATCGGCTTCTGGTATCGCAAGAAAGCGCCGCCCATCGCCGGGATTAAAGCGTTCATCGTCAACCGCATCGGCGACTTCGGCTTCCTCATCGGGATTCTAATCCTCTTCTGGCTGCTCGGATCGGTTGACTTTACCACAATGCGGATGCGCCTAAGCATGTTGGAGCACGGCGCGCCGTTGATACTCACGATGGCCGGGCTGTTTCTCTTTATGGGCGCGATGGGAAAGAGCGCGCAGTTCCCGCTGCACGTCTGGCTTCCCGACGCGATGGAAGGCCCTACGCCCGTAAGCGCGCTGATTCACGCGGCGACAATGGTAACCGCCGGTGTGTTTTTGGTCGCGCGCATGGGCTTCCTTTTCAGCCTGAGCCAGCCCGCGCTGCTAGCCATCGCCTGCATTGGCGCGTTTACTGCGCTTTTCGCCGCAAGCATCGCCATTGTGCAATACGACATTAAGCGCGTCCTCGCATACTCCACGGTTTCGCAGCTTGGACTTATGTTCCTCGCGGCGGGGCTGGGCGCATACTGGATTGCGGTCTTCCACCTCTTCACCCACGCGTTTTTCAAGGCGCTGCTATTTCTCGGAAGCGGGTCGGTCATTCACGCGATGGGAGGGGAGCAGGACATGCGCAAGATGGGCGGCCTCGCCAAGCGCATGCCGCAAACATACTGGCAGTTCCTTATCGGCGCAATGGCGATATCCGGCATCCCGCTGCTCGCAGGCTTTTACAGCAAAGACGAGATTCTCTTCGCCGCGTTTTCGGCGCGCAATGCCTTGTTCCCGCAGGCGGGCATGGCACTTTTCGTAGTCGGCGCGTTTACTGCGTTGCTCACGGCGTTTTACATGTTCCGCCAGGTCCAGCTCGTGTTCCTGACGCCGGCGCGCTGGGATGCGGCGAAGGTGCATCCGCACGAAGCGCCGCCGTCAATGGCTATCCCATGCTGGGTGCTGGCGGCAGGCAGTATCTTTGCGGGCTACATCGGGCTTCCGGCGATGTTCGCTTCGCTGTTGCACATCCCCAACGCGCTGGAGCCTTTCCTCGCGCCTGCGCTTCCAGGCGGGCACCCTTCAGTACCTCACGCGCTCCACGCTGCGTCGCTCGCGCGCGAGGCGATGGTCGCGTCGCTCTCCGCGCTCTTGGCTCTTGCAGGTTTAGGGCTTGCCTTCTACCTCTACCGCGCGCGCAGCGGCTTAACCGAAAAGCTGCGCCAGTCCTTCGCGGCGCCTTACCGGCTGCTCTTCAACAAATACTACATTGACGAACTCAACAACGCTGCGATTGTAAGCCCCGGCAAGGCGCTTTGCAGCCGGCTCTCGCAATCGGTTGACCTCGGCATTATTGACGGCGCAGTGAACTTCATCGCGCTCGCTATCGGCGCGCTGGGGTATGCCCTTCGCCCGCTGCAAACCGGCTTCATCCGCAACTATGCGTGGTATTTCAGCGTGGGTGCGGTGCTGCTAATAATCCTGCTATGGCTGAGAGCGGGGGGGTAGAATGGGATTCCTAGCCAACGCGCCGCTAATAAGCATAGCCATTGCGCTGCCCATCTTTGGCGTGATACTCGCCGCGCTTGTCCCCAAAGGACGCGTTGCCACGCTGCGCTGGCTGGCGTTTGGGTTTTCCGCGGCGTCATTCATCATCTCCCTCCCGCTGCTTGCGTCGCCTGACTTCGCGGGATTCTCCCACGTTGAGCATTACCCTTGGATGCCGCAACTCAACGCCTACTACCTCGTGGGCGTGGACGGCTTGTCGGTGTGGCTTGTGCTGCTAACCGGGCTGCTAACGCCGTTGGCGGTTCTGTCATCCTTCAGCGCAATCCGCAACCGCGAAAAGGAGTACTACATTCTCCTGCTGATAATGCAGTCCGCGCTGGTAGGGACATTCTGCGCGCTTGACCTGGTGCTGTTCTTCCTCTTCTGGGAGATGGTGCTTATTCCGATGTACTTGCTCATTGGGATTTGGGGCAGCGGGCGCAGGGTTTACGCGGCGACGAAGTTCGTGCTCTACACGGTCGTCGGCAGCTTCCTTATGCTGCTTGCGATAATCGGGCTTTACGTTTACAGCGGCGCGAACGGCCATCCTTCCTTTGATTTCACATACTTGCGCGCTCACTTGCTCCCGCCTGAACTGCAAACATGGCTGTTTCTCGCGTTCGCGCTCGCCTTCGCGATAAAGATGCCGCTTTTCCCGTTCCACACCTGGCTTGCCGATGCGCACACTGAAGCCCCCACCGCCGGTTCCGTCCTGCTGGCGGGCTTGCTGCTCAAGATGGGCGGCTACGGCTTCCTGCGTTTCTGCCTGCCGATCTTCCCCGACGCCAGCGCGGCATTCGCGCCTTTGATGATGGGCTTGGCGGTGGTGAGCATTCTCTACGGCGCGCTCGTCTGCGCTGCGCAATCTGACATCAAGCGCCTCATCGCGCTTTCGTCCGTGTCGCATATGGGCTTCGTCGTGCTGGGCATCTTCGCATTTTCCGGTACGGTAGCGGGCCAGGTTGGCGCAGTAGTGCAGATGGTGAGCCACGGCATAGCAACCGGCGCGCTATTCCTGCTCGCAGGCGTAATCTACGAGCGCAGGCACACCCGCGAACTCGCGCAGTTCGGCGGGCTTGCGGAGGCTATGCCGCGCTACTACAACATCTTCCTTATAACGATGTTCGCCAGCATCGGGCTTCCGGCGCTGAGCGGCTTCGTCGGCGAGTTCCTCATCTTGCTCGGAGCGATTAACGCTGACTGGATGCTGGCGGGGCTGGCGGCGCTAGGCATCGTCCTCACGGCGGTATATATGCTTGCGATGTTCAGGCGCGTCTTCCACGGCGATTGCGCCCTGCCTGAAAACCGCGCGCTCAAAGATTTGAGCGCCCGCGAGATGGCCTGCCTCATTCCGCTGGTTGTGATGATGTTCGCCATCGGGCTGTTTCCGAAACCCTACGTGGACAGCATCCGCCCGGCGGCTGAGCGCGCCGCGCGGACGGCGACCCGCATATTGCAGGCTAGCGATGCGGCAAGGCCAGCAGGCGCGGAGACCGTCGCCAGCGCGCAGGAGGCAAAGCGATGATGCCAAACCCGAACCTCGGCGCGCTCCTGCCGCTTCTCCCCGCGCTCCTCATCACGCTGGGCGCAGTCGCGTTGGTGCTGGCTGACGCGCTCATCCGCAAGCGAGGGGAAACTGCGCTGGCTAGCATTGCTTTGTCCGCAATAGGCGCTGCATTCATTGCGCAAGTTCTCGTATTCCCGCGCGAATCGGCAAGCGCGTTCAATGGCGCGCTGGAAACCGATGGATACAGCGCGCTGGTCTCGCTCGTAGTCCTCGCAGTGCTCGCGCTGACGGTTGTGCTTGCGCCTTCGTATTTCGCAAAGATGCGCGCAGGCGGCCGCGAGCATTACGCGCTGCTGCTCATCTCTGCCCTTGGCATGATGCTGCTTCCCTGCGCCCGCGAGCTGGTGAGCCTCATCGTCTGCGTTGAATTAGTATCTATCCCCCTGTATGTTCTCGCAGGCTACAACCGCGCGCTGGAATCCAGCGGGGAAGCCGCGTTCAAATACTTCATTCCCGGCGCATTCGCCAGCGCGTTTATCATCTACGGCGCAGCGTTCCTTTACGGGAACACAGGCACCCTTTACTTGCAGCCCATTGGCGAAACGCTGCTGCTGGCGGAAAACAAGGCGCTGCTGCTTCTTGGGCTTGCGCTTCTGCTCGCAGGCTTCGCGTTCAAGGTTGCGCTGGTTCCCTTCCACGCTTGGCTGCCCGATGTTTACCAAGGAAGCCCCAGCCCCGTCACCGGCTTTATGGCGGCGGGAGTGAAGATAGCAGTATTCGCGGCGCTCTTGCGCTTGCTGGCTGTCGGCTTCCAGCCGGCAGCTGAGCATTGGCGCGCCGGCATATTCGTCCTGGCCGTGCTCACGATGTGCCTGGGCAACCTGCTTGCGCTACACCAATTGAGCCTCAAGCGGATGCTTGCGTACTCCTCCATCGCCCACGCTGGATACTTGGCAGTCGGGCTGGTCGCGGCTAACCGCGAAGCCCAACTAGCGATGCTCTTCTACCTCATCGCCTACGCGGCTGCCACCGTTGGCGCGTTCGCCCTTATAAGCGCGTGGGCGGATGGAAAGCGAGACGACATATACCTTGGCGAGATGCGTGGTCTTTCAGAGCGCCAGCCACTCGCTGCGCTGGCAATGCTGTTGTTCCTGCTCTCGCTGATAGGCTTCCCGCTGACTGCAGGCTTCATCGGCAAGCTGATGCTCTTTTCCGCCGCCTACGCCGCAGGTTACATCGCCCTGCTAGTTGTTGCAGTCCTCAACTCAATAGTCTCTGTTTACTACTACCTTCGGGTAGCGCAGGCGATGTATATGCTGCCTGCGGAAAGCGGCGGGGCAAAAAGCCGGCCTGCAGGAATCGCGGGCGCGCCGTACTTGTGGGTGGCTGTCATCTGCGCGGTGGCGGTGCTCGCGCTGGGCATTGCGCCCAGGGCGCTGCTGGCGATTCTGGGTATGCAAGGGTTCTAAGCCCGATTGCAGCCCTTGAAATGTGGGCTGGCCGGCGCGCTTGACATACAGTATCTGGTTTGGTAAACTGTGCGCGCTCGGTTTGGCGGGGGAAAAACTAGGCCGGGCTTGACGAACCGGTGAGGACGCGGATTGTATCCGACCGCGTAATTTTATCCTCATCTCCTAAATCATTAGAAGGAGTAGGTCAAATGAGAAAGTATCTTGGACTCCTGGCTGTGGCGATGCTAGTCATCGTAGCTTTGGCGCTTGCCAGCTGCGGTGGCAGCGGAAGCCGCCGCATCATCGCGTCTCCCACTCCTGGCGATTTCTATTTGCCGTTGGTTGGCGGCGCTGATACTGGCGAGTGGGGTCTTATCTACAACACCGCCACGCTGCGCTACGGCTGGTTTAACTCAGCCAAAGATATCGGCGCTTGGGACGAGGTTTCCGGCGGCGGTATGGCCATCCCTGGCGGCGCCTATGTAATTGCTGGCCCTGACAGCCTTGACACTAACGGCGATGGCTATCCCGATTTCTTCTATGTCGGGATGCGCCAGCTGGCTTCTTTCGCCGCGAACAATGACGATTTTCGTGGCGGTTCAGTTGCCACCCCTGCCAAGATCGGCGGCGCGTGGTACTTCCCTGATTCGCTGGTCTTTGATCCGTACATCGTGCTCTTCCTCCCGATCTCCCAAAATCTCGCGAAAGGCACCAGCGTGGCTGTCTTCCGTTGGGTAACCTACACCACGGTTGCCTCGGATCAGACCGTTGGTTACTGGAGCTACGTGGGAATGGGCTCGGTGGACAACGACCCGCTCAACCTGGGCAAGAAAGTCGTCGTCTTCAACTGGAGTGGTTCTCTCGGTATGTTTGCGGCTGTTGCGACCATTCACAGCAGCGGCAGCGGCGTCTAATTCAAACCGCTTACAAGTGGTTTATTGAGCCTATACTAAATGGGCGGGCTTGTCCCGCCCATTTCCTTTAACTGCGGCAGGCCGTTTCTTGTGTTATACTGGGGATGTGAAGCCGTTTGTCGCTTACTTAGGATCACTTTTGGCGGGGCTTGCAGTCGGCGCAGCCTTTGCTGGAATTATCTACATTTACCTCTGGATAACGGTGAAGTAGAGGAGAGCCAACCGTGAAGACCGAACGGGTAGTCTTGTCATTTAGCCCCGATTACATCCGCAAGCCTGTAACCTACTTGCTAGCCAGTAATTACAAGTTGCGCCTTAACATCCTGCGCGCGAAGATTATGCCTGGCGAAGAAGGCCGGTTGCTGCTGGAAATCTCCGGCGATGAAGAGAGCTTGAGGGAAGGACTTGAATACCTCAAGTCGCTAAACGTGCGGGTACAGCGGGTGTCCGACTTCTATGCGGTTGATGAAACGAAGTGCATGGAAAGCCGCAAGTGCTTCCAGATCTGCCCCGCCGAGGCAATCCAGCTAAAGGCGCATGGAGGCTTGCCCATAGCCATCATTGAGGAAAACTGCATTCTGTGCGAGAAGTGCCAGCCCGCTTGCCCCGAGGGCGTGTTTTCCTTCACGTTCTAGCCTCTCAACCGCCCCGGTAGCGCCCCCACACCTTTTCCATTGCCGCGATTATCTCGCCGCCAGTAGAGCCAGCGCGCACGCAGTCAAGCGCCCGCTCGCAAATGCCGGCTTCCTTTTCGCAAGCGCGCGAAAGCGAATTCAGGGCCTCCATTCGTGCTTGCGCAGTGCTTTCCCGCCCGGCCTTATACTTCGCAAGCCGCTCTAGCTGCGCAGTTTCACCCTGCTCGTCATGCGGCGATGAAGGGATTGGCTGCCGCGAGCTGCAGTATTTATTAACGCCGACGACCGTGCGCTCTGCGCAGTCAACTTCTCTTTGCCACTCATAGGCTTTCTGCTGGATTTCGCCCTGCGGGTAACCGCGCTCAATCGCAGCGCGCATCCCGCCCATTTCGTCAATGACGCGGATGTATTCAACGGCCTGCGCTTCTAGCTTATCGGTAAGCTCCTCAAGAAAGTAGCTCCCGCCGAGCGGGTCAACAGTGTCCGCAACCCCCGACTCCTCGGCTATGATTTGTTGCAGCCGGAGGGCTATGGTTACGCTGTCTTCGGTCGGCAGGTTCATGGCCTCATCGTAGGAATTGGTATGCAGCGACTGCGCCCCGCCGAGCACTGCCGCAAGCGCCTGCAACGTAACGCGCGCGATGTTGTTCAGCGGCTGTTGCGCCGTGAGCGTGCTTCCAGCGGTTTGCGCGTGGAAGCGCAACAGCATGCTGCGCGGGTCTTTCGCGCCGAAACGGTCTTTCACGATGCGCGCCCAAAGCCTGCGGGCGGCGCGGAACTTCGCAACTTCCTCCAACACATTGTTGTGAGCGTTAAAGAAAAATGACAGCCGCGTGGCGAAGCGGTCAATTTCCAGCCCCGACTGGACAGCCTGCGTGCAGTATTCAACCGCGTCCGCAAGCGTGAATGCTATTTCCTGCGCGGCTGTGCAACCGGCTTCGCGGATGTGGTAGCCGGAGATGCTGATCATATTCCATTTCGGGAGGCGGTCGCTGCAAAAGCGGAAAGTGTCCACGGTAAGCGCGAGGCTCGGCGCTGGCGGGAAGATGTAGGTTCCGCGCGCCATGTATTCCTTTAGGATGTCGTTCTGGATGGTGCCGCCGAGGTGCTTCCATTCCGCGCCCTGCTCCTCGGCAACCACGAGGTAAAACGCGAGCAGCACTGCGGCTGGCGCATTGATAGTCATAGAAGTCGTCACATCGCCTAGGGGAATGCCGTTGAATAGGGCGCGCATATCGTCAATCGTGTCAATGGGAACCCCGACCCGCCCGACTTCGCCGCGCGCAAGCGGATGGTCGCTGTCGTAGCCCATCTGCGTCGGCAGGTCAAACGCCACTGAAAGCCCAGTCTGGCCTGAATCAAGCAGGTAGCGGTAGCGGCGGTTGGTCTCCTCAGCGGTGCGGAAGCCCGCATACTGGCGCATAGTCCACAGCTTCCCGCGAAACATCGTCGGCAGTATGCCGCGCGTGTAGGGAAACTCGCCGGGGAAACTTAGCTGCGAGGCGTAGTATTCCTCCGGGCAGCCTGAAAGCGACCAAGGCCCCGCCAGCTCGGAAAAGCTGTAGCCGCCGGTTGACTTGAAGCTGGGCTTGCGCTCGGGGTGTTTGGATGTAAGCGGCTCCAGCGTCTTCTCGCGCCAGCGTCGGTATGCGTCATTCGTGCTCGCCATAATGTAAGCTCCTCGTTACCCCCCGCATATGCGTAAGTCGCATGCGCCGGGCGGCTAGGAATATAGCATAAGCACGCCGCGATGCGTGCCAGCGCGCAGGGCGGAAGCGGCGCCAAGCAGCTTAGCTTCCCTTTACGACGATGCTTTGAAGTACGTCGCAAACGCTTTCGGCTGAATCAACGGCGTCTTCAATGATGCCGTAAATCTCGCGCCACTTGATAATGTGAACGAAATCCTTTCCGTTCTCAAAAAGCTCTGCGATGGCTTCGCGGTAAACGCGGTCGGCGCGCTTCTCATAGTAGATGACCTGGTCGCAGTGGCGCGCAAGCTCTTCGTACATCTTCGGCTTGTTTAGGAGGCCGACCGCTTTCCCGAGTTCAGAAGTCGCGCTGCAAAGGTGCTGCGCAAGGAGCTTAAAGTGCATGGGAGACTCGGTTACTTTGTATAAGACAAGCCGCTCAATAAGCCCTTCGCTTACGTCAAGTATGTCGTCAATGGACTGCGCGAGCGCTGTGATGTCCTCGCGGTCAATGGGCGTGACCAGCGAGACATTGAGCAGCCCGATGATCTCGCGCGTTATGCGGTCGCCTTCATGTTCAAGGCGGTTAAGCTCTGTGGCAAGCTCTGGCGCGCGCAAGATGTCGGCTGAAGCGTCCTGGAGTATCAATGTCGCGAGGGCTACGTTATCCGCAGCTTCTTTGAGCAGTTCAAAGAACTTGCCTTCGCGGGGAAACAGGGTGAATTTGAATTTCATTTCATTTCTCCTTATGCAGCATGCAGAAGCAGCGACATAAGCTTATAGACTAAGGCCGCCACTATAGCCGCTCCGGGGATGGTCAAGACCCACGCCCAAACAATGCGCCCCATAATGCCCCAACGCACGGCGGTCAGCCGCTTGATTGCGCCGACTCCGGTAATCGCCCCTGAGATTGTGTGGGTGGTGGATACAGGGATGCCGAGCATAGCCGTCCCAAGGATTGATGTTGCGGCGGCGGTTTCGGCGCAGAAACCGTCCATTGGGCGCAACTCGGTAATCCGGACACCCATTGTCTTGATGACCTTCCACCCGCCGAGCAGCGTGCCCAGCGCGATTGCAACGTGCGCTGAGATAACGACCCAGTTGGCGACAAAGCCGGTGCTGTCAAAGCTCGCCCGGTTAAGCCATCCCCCGCTTGGATCAGTGTGAATGCCAGCGGTAAAAAGCAGAATTGCTATAACGCCCATCGTCTTCTGCGCATCCGCGGTCCCGTGGCCAAGGCTAAATGCAGCCGCGCTGGCAAGCTGCAAGCGCCGGAACAGGACATCTACCTTGTTTCGCTTTACTCGCCGGAATATCCAGGTCACAATGCACATGTTAATGTACGCGAGCAAAGTGCCGATTATCGGGGAAAGCACAATGAAGATGCCTATTTTAGAAATGCCGCGCCAGACTACTGTGTCCATCCCTGCATATATGATTCCCGCGCCGAGCAGGCCGCCGACAAGCGAGTGGCTGACGCTGATGGGAAGCCCAAGCAATGTGCAGCCCCACGCCCAGACTATCGCCCCGACGAGGGCGGCAAGAATAACTTCGGTTGTTACGGAGTCAGGGTTGACGACGCCTTTGCCGATTGTGCCGGCAACCTTCAGGTGGAAGAAAAGCACGGCGGCAAAGTTCCAGAACGCCGCCCAGGCGACCGCCGGAAAAGGCCTGAGGACGCGCGTAGCGACAACCGTGGCGATGGAGTTCGCGGCGTCATTGATGCCGTTTACGAAGTCAAAAATGAGGGCTAAGGCGACTCCGATGAACACAAGATGGATGGGATGCAGTTCCAAGCGGCGGGGATTGTAACACTTTGCAGGCTGGTGCGGAATAAAAAAAATACCGCTATTTTGGGGTGTGAAAAGCCGGGAGAACGGCGGTGGCGAGGGACGGATTTGAACCGCCGACACAGGGATTTTCAGTCCCCTGCTCTACCAACTGAGCTACCTCGCCGCAGGTTAGGCGACGGCGATTATAAACCCTAGCTATCTGGCGTGTAAAGCGCGGCGGGCGGCTGCTCAATGCTACAATCTGCGCGCGCGCATGTGTATGCGCGGGAGGACACTCATGATTATTGGCCTGACTATGATTGTGCTGCCGGTTTCCAACTGGGCGGCTTCGCGCGATTGGTATGTGAACAAGCTCGGTATGAAGCCCGAATACGAGGTGGAAGAAGACCGCTATGGTGAATACACGTTTGGTGAGCGCGGCGCGGTTCTCGGGCTTTGGGGCCTGCCCAAGGGCTACAGCGTCGTGCGCGGCGACGGGGCCAAGCTGGTTGCGCCGACTCCTTACATTGAAGTGGACGACCTGGCGGCATCAGCCGCTGAACTTGAAGCTAAGGGCATTGTGTTTGATGCTAAGACTGAAGAAGGCGGCTACAAGACCGCTCGCTTCCATGACCCCGACGGCCACATCCTCTTCCTCTACGAGCTTGGGGCGTAGGCTGAGAGCCTAACATATGTTTCTGCTATAATCAGGACTAGATGGCGGACAAAACACCCATTCAATCAGATGCCGCACGGTGCGGCGATGGCCAGAAAGCGCTAAAGCTAGGGCCAGTTGACAGGTCAC
>JBBIJQ010000022.1:0-10909 GCA_037445915.1 Planctomycetales bacterium
GCCGTCTATTTCCTCATTGGCGCGTTCATTTTCTCAATACTCTCAAGCTGGTTTAGCTATTACAACTCAGACAAGCTTGTCATTTCATCGGTTAACGCAAAGCCTGCCGACCCCATCCTCCACCAGCGTTATATCAGTATGGTTGAAGGGCTGGCGATTGCCGCAGGCATGCCGGAGCCGCCGAAGGCTTATGTGATGGACGACCCATCGCCCAACGCCTTTGCGACCGGCCGCAGCCCCAAGCACTCGGCTATCGTCGTCACGAGCGGGCTTCTGGATATGATGGGGCGCGATGAGCTGGAGGGCGTCATCGCGCATGAGATGAGCCACATCCTGAACTACGACATCCTACTGGCGACCATCATCAGCGTGCTGGTGGGAACAGTTATTATCATCAGCCACTTCTTCGCGCGCTGGCTATGGTACGGCGGAGGCAGGGGCGGGCGGCGCGATAGCAGCGGAGGCGGCGCGGGAATGCTCATCGTTCTTGGCCTAGCGATTCTCTTCATCATACTAGCTCCCATCGCTTCGCAGATTATCCAGCTGGCCGTATCGCGCAAGCGCGAGTACTTAGCGGATGCGTCAGCGGCGGGGCTAACCCGGCTGCCGGACGGGCTGGCGAGCGCGCTGGAGAAAATCTCTAACTATTCGGCGCCGGTAGCCAATGCGTCCAAGGCGACTGCGCATATGTTCATTGAAGATCCTTTCAAGAAACCCCGACGGGAAGGCTTTATCACCACCTTGTTTTCCACGCATCCGCCAATCTGGGATCGCGTTGCCCGCCTCCGCGCTATGTAGGCTTCCTCCCCAAGAAAGCTCCAAGGCGCGCCAGGCCTTTGCGAATATCATCTTCAGGCGTGGTTAGTGAAAGCCGGAAATAGCCCTTGCCATGCGGCCCGTATGCTGAGCCTGGCCCGACGACAAGGCCTTCTGTTTCCAACAAGTCCCCGGCGAACTTGATATCGTCGCCTTTCCACGCTTCAGGCAGCTTGCACCAGAAATAAAGCGTCGCCTTGGGGTTGGGATGCCAGATGCCCATCCTATCCAGCGCCTCCGCGACCATATCCCGCCGCGCATTAATGCGCCTGCGGTTTTCGTTCAGGAAACTGTGCAGCTCAGGATGAACGAGAGCGCGCGCCAGCGCCATCTGGATGGCGTTGAACTGGCCTGAATCCACATTGCTCTTGATTGTTAGCAGCGCATTCACGAGCTTTGCGTTTCCTGCAGCCCAGCCGATGCGCCAGCCGGTCATGTTCAGCATCTTGCTGAAGCTGTTGAACTCAAGGCATCGCTCCATCGCCCCCGGCAGCTCAAGGATAGACATCGGCCGGTCTTGTTCGTTGAAGTATATCTCGGTGTAGGGGTTATCAGATAACACTGCGAGGTCGTATTTCTCAGCAAACGCCAGTAAGTCAACGAAAAACTCTCGCGGAGCGCATGCGCCGGTAGGGTTATTGGGGTAGTTCACAAATATCAGCGTGGCGCGGCGGGCAATGTCTTCGGGAATGCTCTCCAAATCGGGGAGGAAGCCGTTCTCCTTGGTTAGCCCCAGGAAATGAACCTCAGCGCCTGCGTACAGGCTGTTTGTGTTGTAGACCGGATAAGCTGGCTCAGGTATCAATGCCACATCTCCCGCTTCGCAAAGCGCCCAGGCGATATGAGCCACGCCTTCTTTTCCACCGAGAAGCGTCATTACTTCGCGCCTCGGGTCCACGCTCACGCCAAAGCGTTCTTCCATCCAGCCTGAAACCGCTCTCAGGTATTCAGGCAAGCCTGCGTAATCGGGATAGCGGTGAAACCCTGGATGGCGAATTTCCTCTTGAAGAAGCCCAAACATCCATTCCGGCGGCGGCAGGTCGGGGTCGGCGATACCCATTGAAACGACATCCAGCCCCCGCGCAATGGCGCGCTCGCGGGCGCGGTCAATCTCTGCGAATAGGTATGGCGGCTGCTCGGTAACTCGTCGGCTCAATTTCATACGGAATACCCCATTGTGAATTCAAATAAACGGCTTATCAACAAGATGTTCCACGTGGAACAATCAGCTCTTGTCCTCATTACGGGCTTCAGCGTCTGCCAGCCAGCCCCGGCGTAGCTTCCCTTCAGGTATGCTGGACAGGTACGGTTTGATATCCAGGACCGGCGTCCCATCCAGCATATCAACTCCGCGTACTCTGAGCACATTGCCTTCACGCCCTAGAAGCTCCACGACCGTCAGCCCGATGGGGTTTGGCCTTCTTGGCGAGCGGGTGGAGAACACGCCGTGCGAGCGGTCGTCGCAGGGCGGGTGGGCAATAAGGTCGTAGCCCTCAGTCCGGTCAAACACCCAAAGTATGTAGAGGTGCGACATCCCTTCAATGTCGGCCAACCCGGGACCGTATTCTGGAAGAAGGACGATTTCCCCTTCGTCTGGATGTTCCGCACCCAAGCCCTTGGGAACTTCCTCGTCCTGCGCGAAAGGGCTGCGCACATGCCCGATGGGGCGCAAGCTGTAAGTCTTTGCTTCAAGCACGCGAAAATAATAGCATCCCGCCTAGCTAGGGGAAAGAACGCTCGCAGTGGATTACCTTGCCGCAGATATGTAGCTCTCCCTGGCATTCCGGCGAAACAGCCAGCGGCTCGTAGCGGCTGTTGCAGGGCTGGAGGATGATGAGTTCGCCCTGCGCGACCACGCGCTTGATACTGTACTCGCCCCCGTTCAGGCGCACGACGCAAATATCCCCGCTTTTCCACTGGCTGCGCGGGCTGACGACAACGATGTCGCCTTCTAGGATTCCCGCATCCGCCATTGAATCGCCGTGAACCCGCAACGCGTATGCGCCTGCGTCACCACGCAACCGGCTTTCGTGGATGTGGGCACTCTCGCAGTCGTTTTGCGGCAAAGACTCCGCTGCCGCCACGCCAAACGATGCCGGCACGCTGGAAAGCAGCGGAAGGCTGCGAAACTCACCTGTGCCAGCATCGGCGGCTTGGCGGGTAAGCTCGCCCGCCACTTCCCAGAGCCGTTCGGCGATTGCGCGCTGCCGCTCGTGGCTCTGCGCAGCTCCGCTGATTTCCTCGGCTACGCCGCAGTACCCAGAGGCCGAGAGGAGATCTGCGTAGCTTATGGCGGGAAGCGCCTGCGTCAGCCGTTTCAAGACAAGCAGGCTGGGACGGCAAATGATGCCACGCTCAATTTGGGACACATACGAGTGCGACACGCCAATTCTCTTAGCCAATTCTCGCGCCGAGCACCCAAGCGCGAGTCTCCCCCGGAGCACAATCTCGCGTAGTGAATTAGCAATTGCTGTTTCCTTCATCGTGTTATATTGTATAATAATAGGCGTATTATGTCAAGCAACAAGGCGGCTGCGTTTGTTTCGCGCTGGAATACCTATGGATAAACGTGATGCAGAGATTCTTATAACTCACCTCCGCCGGGTGGTGCGCAACTTCGCTCTTTATGAAGCTGTCGCCACCGGCGCATGCACGATTCCCGATCTTGCGCAACGGATAGGCATGACTGCCGCAAGCTTGCGTGTTAAGCTTGCGCGGGCGCGGAACGCCGCAAAAGAGGAGCTTGCGGGCATTGGCCTAAAGGAAGTATTGCCGGATGAGGAAACTCAACGCGAAAGCTTGGACTGAGCATCAAGGGCGGCGTTGACCTCCGCGTCAGCTGCGGTGTTTTCCTCGCGCGGAACCAGCATCAGGCGCAGCCTAGGAATCTCCGCCATCTCGCTTAGTGCTTGGCGCGCCAGCTCGCGCAGGTTCGCGTCCTTTACTTTATACGATCCAAGCAACTGGTTGTAGATGAGGCTGGAATCGGTTTGCAGGATGATGTGATGCCTGCTTGCCCCGCGCTCCCTGAGCAGCCGCAGCGCAAGGAGCACTCCCTTGTACTCAGCGACATTATTGGTCGCCCTGCCAATGAACTCGGTTCGGGAATAAGTTTCTCCAGCCGGATCACGCACCAGCGCGGCGGCAGCCGCAGGGCCTGGGTTGCCCCTGCTTCCGCCGTCCACGCTTACAAGAAACGCGCCTTTGGGTATTGCGCCTTTGTGCTCCAGCGGATGCTTCTCTAGCGCCAAGGCGTCTTTTGCCCTCCCCTGCCGGCGCGCCGCAAGCTTGCCCAGCACCAGCGCATACGCAGCTATGGCGCGGCCTTCGCCGATGTCGCCCATGCCTTCAAAGCTGCGCGCCTTCACGCTTACGCAGGCTTCGTCTAGTTTCAGCAGCTTTGCCACGCGCGTGCGTATAGCTTCGTAATGCGGCGACAGCTTTGGCGCCTCTGCGAGGATAGTAATGTCTGCCTGCTGCAGCGCCAGCCCGGCTTTAGCGGATAGCGCGCATGCGCGGGAAACGAGGTCTGCGCTGGGAGTATCGCCAAACAATCCTTCGCCGGGCGGGAATTGCACGCCGATGTCGGGCAAGCCTGAAGCGGCAAGTATCGCGTCTATGAGCGCGTGGAGGACAACGTCGCCGTCGGTTTCAGAAGCAAGCCCGAAACTAGATGGAATACACACCCCGCCGAGCATCAGCTTTGCCCCCGGCTTCGTTCTATGGATGTCAAAGCCACTCCCGATGCGCATCCGCGCTTCTTCAGGCATCGCCCATCTCGCCTAAATATGCTTCCGCGACGGCGAGATCAACGGGGAACGTAATCTTGATATTGCTTCGCTCGCCGGGCACTGTAACCAGCTTGTAGCCGCCTGCAATAAACGCGCTGCCGTCATCAGTGTAACGGTCGGCTTGCTGGCCGAGAATATCCCTAACCATCCTGTATTCCGACGTGATAAACCCCTGCGGGGTCTGCACGAGCATCAGGTCGGCGCGCGGGATGTAGTTTTCCGGCTTGCCCTGCGCATCTCCGCGGAGGATGGAGTCTGCGGGGCTGACAACAGGGACTACCCCTAAGCCGGGCCTTACCGCATCTATGACCCGCCGGTAAAGGGCGGGGGTGGCAATCGGCCTGTCCGCGTCATGGATGAGCACAATCCGGCACCTGGTGCGCTTCAATGCAAGGCCTACCGATGCGGAACGGCTGTTGCCTCCGTCAACAATTTCAATGCTCGCAGGGCTTTCAACCGACTTTTTAGCCGTATCCAACACTTTCTCAATTTCCGACCGCAGGAGCGCATTGCATGCGATTACTACTTGGTCTATGAAAGGCATGGACAGCACAGTGCCGATTGTGTACGCGATTAGCGGTCGGCCCCTAATCAGCGAAAGCAGCTTTGGCACCGTCATCCCGAAGCGGTTGCCTACTCCTCCTGCGAGTAAAATAACGCAAACATCGCTTTTTTCGTTGGCTGCCATCAACGAATCCCATTATACATGGTCTTTTAGCACTTTGCGGACGCGGCCAAAAATTAGCCTGCCCGCGACAGTCTGCATGATTGAAGTTACTTCAATATCGCATACGCTGCCGATATGCCGGATGCCCTGTTCAATTACGACCATCGTCCCGTCGTCAAGGTATCCAACGCCCTGGCCGGATTCTTTCCCTTCGCGGATAACGCTAACGATTAGCGTTTCGCCGGGTATTACCATTGGCTTTACCGCGTTGGCAAGCTCGTTGATGTTCAGGACGCGGATGTCGCGGATACCAGCAACGCGGTTTAGGTTGTAATCGTTGGTGACGACTTCGCCGCCCAACTCTTCGGCGATGAGCATCAGCCGCTCGTCAACCGACACTTTTTCGTGGTCATAACCTGTATCGTCGTAGATGTGGATAGGGTTTGGCGCGGTTTCCTGCAGGTTCTTGAGAATCTCCAGGCCGCGCCGCCCTTTAAGCCGTTTGATTTGGTCTGCAGAATCGGCAACAAGCTGCATCTCGCGAACAACCGAATTGGGCACGATGAGGAGCCCTGGAATAAATCCGCTGCGGAGAATCTCCGTGATGCGCCCGTCAATGAGGACTGATGTGTCCAGGATGCGCGGGCGTATGTCTATGTTGTAGCGGGAGAGGATGCTCTCGCGGCTGCTCTGCGGGTAAAAAATGTTTGTCGCGATAAAGCTGCCCAGGTAGCCGAATGTCAGCAGGAACAGCGCGTTGAGGAGCACCAGCACAAACTCTGAGTTCCAGAAGCTCCTGGGAAGGCGGCTCAGGTAGAAGAACAGCGGAATGTTCGCTAACAGAAACGACAGAAGAATCCCGCCGAGGAATCCCAGCGAGCCTGCAACGAAGCGCTGGCGCGTTATGCCCCGCAGCTCGCGCTGAACGCCTTTGCTCAAGGCGGTGAGCCCCATCTCCGCTAGCGGCGCGAACAAGTATCCAAAAACGAAGCCGCAGAGTATCAGCACATAGCCGAAGCTGCGCAGGTCGCTCATGTTGGCGGCAACTTCCTTGCCTTCCTGGAAGAGCGGCGGGATGGTGTTTGAGTACTCTGCGAGGATATTTCCCCAATCCGCTATGGGCTGGCCAAAGAGGCTGGAGACGTAGAATGCAACAGCCGCGCCGAGCATTCCTCCAACTATTGATGAAAACAACCGTGCAACAAGTCCTCTCATCCCATAGTGAGTATATAACCTTTGCAGGTTTGGCGCGAATCTCAGCGCTGGTTTAGGCTATAATGTACGTGCCCGTGGGGGCCTAACTATGAGCATACGCCGCGACAGGATAAACCGAAAGCGGAATTCCCGCGTCCTGGGGCTGGTTATTGTAAGCCTGTTCGCGGTCGCCGCCATCCTCATCCTTTACAGCATCATCGTCGTCGTCCGCTCGTTTTCCACCGGCGCCGCGCCTGAAGTCACCGTGCCAAACCTGGCAGGGCTGACGGTAGAAGAGGCCGAGCGCAAGCTAAATGAGCTAAATCTTGGGCTGAATATCGTTGAGAATGCGCCTTCGGATAAATACCCAGCCGGCGCGATAGTAAGCCAAGTTCCCATCGCCGGCGCGGTAGTTCGCGAGAACAAGCAGGTGCAGGCCGTGCGCAGCCTGGGCAAGCCAAGCCTGAATGTCCCCAAGGTTATCGGCCTTAGCTTTGACAACGCCCAGCGCAAGATCGCGGAAGCAGGCCTGACTCTCGGCGTCGTGCAAAAAATCTACACTAAGAAATTCCCAAGGGGCAGCGTGATAACGCAGGTTCCCGACCCCGAAAAAGTCTTCACTTCGCCGGTGAAGGTTGATGTGACCATCGCTTTCGCCGACGGCGATTACAAGGTGACGATGCCCGACCTGCTAGGCAAGAACTTCCGCACCGCCGAAAACATGCTCTACAACCTGAACCTGCTCGCCAGCCGGATAACCTACCAGATGTCCACCATTGCCGCAGTAGGTGAAGTCATCTCGCAAAAGCCAGAAGCGGGCGCAGCCCTTGCGCCTGGCAGCGGCGTGGAGCTGGTAGTGGCAATCTCCAGCGATATGTCCAAAGCCACTGCTCAGGACTTCCGCTTTACATTCCGCCTTCCCTCCGGGCTGCCTGCCGGCGAGCTGCGCCTTGAGATTGACGACGACCTTGGGCGGCAGGAGATATACAAAGACACTGTTGCGCCCGGCGAGACTATTGAGCAGCAGCTTCGCGTCCAGGGGCGCGCTAAGATCAGGGTTTACCTTGATGGCTCGCTAATCCGGGAGGACAAGATTTGAAGCTAGCGCCCTCAATACTGGCCGCCGATATATTCAACTACCAGCAATGGATGAAACAGATTGAAGCCGCCAAGTGCGAGTTCCTGCACTTTGACGTGATGGACGGGCACTTTGTCCCCAACCTCACCTTCGGGCCTCCCTTCATTGCGCAAGTCCGGAAGCTGACAACCGTTCCCTTTGACGTGCACCTGATGGTTGAGAACCCTGAGGACTATGTAACGCCCCTTGCAGAGCTGGGCGTTGAACTGCTGAGTTTCCACATTGAGGCGGAACGGTATTCGCCCCGGCTGCTTAAGCGCGTCCACGATTGCGGGATGCTTGCGAGCATTGCCATCAACCCGCAAACCCCGTTGACCGCGATTGAGGACGTGCTGCCGCTGCTGGATAACGTAATGGTGATGACGGTTGACCCGGGGTTCTACGGCCAGCCCTTCATTGAGACGATGTTCCACAAGCTTGAAAAGCTGCACGCCTACCGCGAAGACCGCGAGCTTGTGTTCAGCATAGAAGTTGACGGCGGCGTATGCGAAGAGAATTTGGAGACGCTGCGCCAGCTCGGCGTGGACATGGTCGTCGCCGGCAAGGCGTTCTTCCAGGCTAAAGACCCAACCCTTTTCGCCGCGCGCGTCCACGGCAGCCGCCGCCGCTTCCACGCGTAATGACATAGTCCAGGTAGGGTAGGCGGAACTTCATTTCCGCTCCGATGCATAGCTCCTTCCACTTGTAGGCGGGACTTTAGTCCCGCTCTTGGTTCTGTGCTCCGACCTGTAGGGCGGGGACCTTTGCCCCGCCGCTCTTTCCGGAATCCAGACGGCGGCCCACTGGTGGCCGCCCCGCCAAAGGCGGGCAAGCCTACAGCAGAGACCAGAGCGGCACCGAGGTGCTATCTACAAGGCGAGTTAACCTCGTCGGGTACGCCGGGCTCACCAGCCCGGCTCTGGTTCTACTTCCCCGGTATCTCTTCCTTGAAATCCGCGCTTCCGGCGCCGGCCATGCGCTTGTGGAACAGGAGGAACATCCCCGCGAGCAATATCGGCACGCCGAGAATCAGCGCAAGCAAGATAAGCTGGAGCGGCGATTCCGCGCTCATGTTTTTCGTGATGAGGATGATGTAGCCCATCCCCAGCAGCAGGAACAGCGCGCCTGAAAGCTTGGGCATCCAATGCGCCACAACCGTGACGAGGATGATGAGCAGCGGCACGAACATTTGCGGCGTCAAGAAGTAGCCCTCCAGCGTCTCCATTAGCGCGATTAGCCCGCCGACCGTGTAGCCGATGATTAGCGAGAGAAGGCGCGTGTCGTAAGTGAGCGCGAGCGAGGCGAAAAACTTGTAGAGAATGGGGACGGTGAGCAGGATGAAATACTCCGGCTCAAGCTCCTTGCCCTTGAGTATCGTGCGCGCGATGAAAACCGCCGTGATGACGAGCATGGTCACGTAAAACGCGACGTGGCTGCTGCGGTATGAGATGAAGCTTATGCGCTCGTCGCGCTCGTCAAGCAAGCCCACTTCGCGCACCAGCGGCCCCGCGAACGCGAGCGCAACGAGTATGAGCAGGAACGCGGGGTTGAGCGCCAGCGCGAGGACGATGGCGATGATGCCGATGACCACCATCACCCAGTTATACACGGTCATTTTGCGCAAGCGCTCCAGCGCCTGCGACTTGATTGCGTCAGTAAGCTTTTCCGGTTTCGCCATCATTCCCCTCCAATCGGTAAAGATGTTTCGTTACTTCGCAGTTGTAGAAGTATCCCGTTTAGGCGGCAGTTTTGTAAAGAGGAGCGCGAGCCCCGCCAAAGTCACCGGCGCGACAATAAGCCCTAAAACGTATATGTTCAGCTTATTGAACTGGTTGAAGAAGACCGCAAAGACGCATCCCGTCGCAATGAGCAGCACGCCGCCGGTTATCGGCCACCGCCATGCCACGTAGGTAATGGCGAGGAGCACCAGCCCGGGCATGAGCGTATGCATGAACGTGCCGATAATCCCGCCGCCCTCGGCAATGCCGCTTGCTATGCCGAACCACGTCCAAAACAGCCCCGACAGCAACACGATACCTAGGAAGACCATCCTAACGATGTAGAGCACAGGCAGCTTCGTTTTCTTTGTTGCTTCCATTTCCCTCTCCTTACGGCCACCGCCGCGCACGATGAATACTATCCGCGTGGAGTGATTTATCCATCTTCCTTCTCCGGTAACGAAAAGAGGTTTTCCACGTTAGTAAGTAGCGCTTGCGCCAGTTTTAGCGCCAGCGCGACCGACGGGTTGTAGCGCCCCGATTCAATGGCGATGATGGTCTGGCGCGACACGCCGACGCGCGCCGCCAGCTCCTGCTGCGTCATCCCCCCCGCCATCCGCCGGTGTTCCGCCATCCGGTTGTGTAACTTCTCGGTCATATGTAAAGTATGCGTTACATATGATACTGGGCTAGTTAGATTATGTCAATTGGCACGTTGGCAGGGTATCCTGTGCTGTCTGCAGCAGTTATTTCTGCTTTCCATCCACTTCGCGCAGGCGCTTGCGCGCGGCTTTGGCGTATCCGTCATCGCGCTCAATGAGGATGAACTGCCGCCCGTGCAGCTTCGCCGCCACGCCTGTCGTCCCAGTCCCCGCGAAAGGATCCAGCACTATGTCGCCTGCTTTCGTCGCCGCGAGCACCACGCGCTCCAGAAGCGCCAGCGGTTTTTGCGTGCTGTGCAGCTTCTTGCCCTCGCCGTCTTTGAGCCTTTCCGCGCCGGTGCAAAGCGGAAAGTACCAGTCGCTGCGCATCTGCTTGCCGCCGTTCGCGGCTTTCATCTCGTGGTAGTTGAATGTGAAGTCGGTGCGCCGCTTGTCCTTGACCGCCCAAATCAGCGTCTCATGCGCATTGGTGAAGCGCGCGCCACGGAAGTTGGGCATCGGGTTTTGCTTTATCCACACGACGTCGTTTAGCAGCCAGAATCCCAAGTCCTGCATCACGCGGCCGAGTCGGAAGATATTGTGGTAGGTGCCGATGACCCACATCGTCCCGTTGGGCTTAAGCACGCGGCGGCACTCGCGCATCCATTCGCGGGTGAACTCGTCGTATTCGGCGAAGGACGCGAACTTGTCCCACGCGTCGTCCACAGCGTCCACCTTGCTCAAGTTCGGGCGCACCAATTCGTGCGCAAGCTGCAGGTTATATGGCGGGTCGGCGAAGACCATGTCCACGCAGCCGTCGGGCAAGCGCGGCAGAATTATGCGGCAATCGCCGCCGGTTACCTTTCCAATGAGTTTTTCCAGCGCGGGCGCGGCCTTGTTTTCCACCCGCCCATTGTAGCCGCGCAGGTGCGCGATGTGAATCCCTACCAGAGGGTTAGGTCTAT
>JBBIJQ010000022.1:10926-33559 GCA_037445915.1 Planctomycetales bacterium
AGAAGTGCAGGTCGGCAAGCAGCGTCGCCGCGTATCCAGTCACCTTGCCGAGATAGTCCTTCAACTCCGCATACTTGAGCTTCGCGCCGGGAAGCACAAGCTTGCATCCCCATGCGCGCTTGCCGTCAACTTCGCCGAAGCTTAGCTCAACGAATACGAACGGGCGCACGGTAAAGCTTCGCGACTTGGTGACTTCCGTAACCGCCTCGCCCTTCGCGCCGGGCGTGGTAAATGGCCCGCTTACTTGCTTGCTTTGTTCGCAGGCGAAGCTCATCCACGCGCAGGGGTTGAAGCGCCATCCTATTCGCGTGACCTTTTGCCGCGCCTGCTGCTCCATCCCTACCGGCAGCACGAGCTTGCGCATGTCCAGCCTGCTCTTCACCTGCGAGTATCGCAGCCATGGCAAGCCCGCGAGGATGCCGATGGCGTCGCCTTCGCCGTTCACGAGCGATGATGCGAAGCTGGGCTGCGCCTGCCCCGGGGTGGGGATTGGCATTGACCCGCGCATAGGCGGGTAAAACTCGCGGCTGAATTTGCGAAGCGAGGTGCCAATGCTAAGCGGGTAGCACCCAACCGCATACGCCGCCGCGCTTTCCGCGCCTTTCATGCGCTCGCGGGGGTAGGGGAATTCGCCTGGGGGCGGCGTTCTGTAATCCCAGCCGTGCTCGTCAATCAGCGTGAAGCCGTATGCGAAACGCCCTATCGGCAGCGGGAAGATGATTGATTCAAAGTCGTTATCTAACTGGTCGGTTTCCAGCCCGCCACCTTCCTGCGAGCCGGGGAAGTGCCGCGCGCTGTGGTTGTGCGCAAGCTGCGGCAGCAAGCTCATTGAAACGCAAGCGGGGTTGGCGAAAAACGCCGAGGGGCTTTCAGGAAGCGTGGTCAGCGTGAAAGCGCTGCCGATGCCGTCGGCGGTGAGATACGGCCAGCCGGTGTATGTTTCGTCGGCTGCGGATGCGCGCAGGCTTAGCCCCAGCGCAAGCACTAGCGCAAACAGGATGCTTCGCCTCATAGCGCGGGCTTCGCCTCCTCCATTTCGCGGTATAGCGCGGCGAAGCTCTCGGCTTCTAGGCTCGCGCCCCCAACCAACGCGCCGCTAATCTCGCGCGCAGTTACATACGCCGCAATGTTGCCCTGCTTTACCGAGCCGCCGTAAAGGATGGGAATCTCGCTCCCGCGCGCCTCGCCAACTAGCTCAATGAGCCTCTCGCGGATAAAGATGCCCATCTCCTCAGCGTCCATGACCGTCGCATTTCGGCCGGTGCCGATAGCCCACACCGGCTCGTAGGCGACGGCAAGCCTGCGCTCGCTTATCTCGCCTGCGTTTTGCAGCGCCTTGGCAAGCTGGCTGGCGACTACTTCCTGCGCCTGCATCTCCTCGCGCTCCTCTTCGGTCTCGCCAACGCATAGGATAGCGAGCATCCCCGCGTTCATCACCGCGCGCAGCTTCGCCGCGACAAGCTCGTCGTCCTCGCCGATGGCATGCCGCCGCTCTGAATGCCCTACTAGCACTGCCGTGCCGCCTGCGTCTTTAATCTGCGGAATCGCGACTTCGCCGGTGAATGCGCCAGAAGGCTCAAAGTGGCAGTCCTGCGCGCCCACCCGCGCCGTCAGGTCCCGCGCTGCGACCGCGACAGTATGCAGGGCGATGAACGAAGGGAAAATAATGACGTGGATATCCCCCGCCCCCGGCTTGGCAAGGCCGGGGATTAACTCGGCGAGCTTGGCGACGAACTCCTGGCTCTCCGTGAGCGTCTTGTTCATCTTCCAATTCGCGGCAAGTATCTGCTTAGGCATGTTCCCCATCCTGCCGGTAAAAAGTGATTGCGCTTGCTCCCCGCGCGGAATCCATCCGGCGTGAAGGTATAATATCACACGAACTTACCTGGAGGGCTGGCAATGAGGCTTGTGGACAAATACCGCAGCGAAGGCGTAACCGTGAACATAACCGGCAACGGCGGGACGCACTACAACAGCGTGCGCATCGTGGAAGCCTACGACGACTTCATCGTCGTGGAGCCGGTGGCCGGCGCCGAGCGCGCGGGCGGCGCGTTTCGCGGCGACAACGCCAACATCAATATCTGCACCATTACCCGCCTTGAAGTCGCCGGCGTTGAGCAGACGCTACGGGCGAAGCTAAAGCTGTAGATGGGAAAGCCGTTATTAATCAACCAGGATGGATTCGGGACTTTCTAGTCCCGAATCTGGATTCCGGAACGCGACTGGAAAGTCGCGTCCCCATCCATCATAGTTGCTTACAACAAAAGGTTAGTACGCCGGGCTAACCAGCCCGGCTCTGGTATCTCACTGCGCCAGCTGTCCAATCCTCAAGAACGCTAATAACACCAACAACGGGCAAAGGGGAATTACACATATTAGCGAAGTATAGATGAGACCAATGCGCCATGCTGTTTTTCGCCTAAATTTCCGCCCGAAGAACGCAATGAATAGGATTGGAATAATTACCACCGCCCCAGCGAAGCCGAAGACTATATCTTTCAACCCAAACTCGTATCCAGAAGGCAGCATGATCTGTCCGATGTTCATCACAGCTTCCATCGGCGTAATCGTCCTGTTGTAAGGATCGGTAACCATTTTTGGGTTAAGCGTGGCGTTTGATATCCCGAGAGGAAAATCAGCGCAGAAGATAACTCCGATAAGCCCTGCAATAACTACCCGCGATGACGATGAGCCTAAGAGCTTTCCGAAGTAGCCGGGCGCTGCCCAAACGGCGAACAAGATGCAGCCGAAAGCGTAGATTTGCATGAAATGTCTTGCCTGCAGTTCTGGAAACGGCGTCTCGTCTGAGTTTACCAGCAGGCGAAATGATACAAGTAGGAATACTACTAATAAGAGCTAGAAGTAGCTCACAGCAAACGGCTTTTTAGTGCTTGCCACGCGGGGATTCTAACATAAGAACGAGTCCCAGAGCCGGGCTGGTTAGCCCGGCGTACTCCTAACGTTTCCCTGCCGATTGCTATCTGCCCCTTCCCTACTTGCTCCCGTATTTCTTCAAGTCGTCTTCGGTGATGCGGCGAGCGCCGATGAAGCGGCGCTTGTAGTAGCCTTCGGAAAGCGAGTTCACCTGCACCTTCCCGCCCGCGCTTGACGCATGCACGAAGTTGCCGTCGCCCAAATAAACCCCGACATGGCTGGGACCTTGCTTGTAGGTCGTGAAGAACACAAGGTCGCCTGCTCGCAAGTCTTCCTTATCCACTTCCGCACCCATCTGGTAATACTGCTCGCTTGCGCGGCGCGGAAGGTTGCTCATTCCGAACTGGCTGCGCAGCAAATAGTAAACGAAGCCGCTGCAATCAAAGCCGCTGGGGCTCTCCCCGCCCCAGGAATAGCGAACTCCGCGCAGGTCCATCCCGCGCGAAACGAGCTTCTCGCCGATGCCGCGCGGCGCTTCTGCGTGGAACTGCTGCACAGGCACGAGGTATTCGCTGTAAATCCAGCCCTGCTTGCCTTCGTGAACCACGAGCGACCATTTCTCGTCGCGGCCAAGCGCTTTGACTTCAGCGCCGGTGTTAAGCTGCGTGATGATATCCGCGTCAACGTTGGGCGTCTTGCGGAAATTGACTTCATCAGCAGCGACTTTATAACGCGGCATCTCAGCCTGGACGACCTTGCAGTAATCCTTGCTGACCCAGCCTTCAATGCCTTTGGTCGGGGATATGATGCGGTGGAACTTGCCCTCTTCACCCAGGCGCACGAAGCGCGCGCCTTTGCCGACCTTGGCGACAACTTTCGCCTTGGTGTTGGGCTCGGCGCGCATGTTCACGTTGTCGCCGGTAATGACGACTTCTTTGAGCTGCGCCAGGAAGCTGCCGAAAACAAAGCCCTTGATCTTCTTCGCGGGAATGCTGACGTAATACCAGGGGCCTGATATGGAAACGAGATATACCCGGTCGCCTTCTTTGAGCGTGGCGAGTGACTTGGATTTCAGGTCAGGCTTCTCGCGGACGTTCACGTCGTCGGCGCAGACAACCGCCAACGGCGCCTTTTCAGGCTTGTATTCCTTGGCGTGGCTGGGGTCAAGCTCCGGCACCCGGTCCGGCTGCGCTTGCTTGTTCTGAGGCTTTCCCTTGTCGTCTGCCGCGCCGACCCGTTGGGAGCTAATGCCGTCTTTGCGCTCCCCAAGGCGAGGGCTGACAATCCATCCGGAGCTATCCTCCAGCGGAATGGCGACATAGACGCCGCCGCTGCGCGCGCTGACAACCGCCTGTGAGACATCCAGCGCAAGAGTGGTCACAGCGGTTGCCGACTCGCGGGCGGGCGGCTGGGCCGGTTCGGGGACGCGGGGCGAGTCGGCAGGCTGTCCCGCTTTGGCTGCGGGGCTGCCTAGGAGGCTGGCGAGGATGAACCCCGCCAATAGCAAGGCTAATGTCCGGCTTTGTTGCATCGGGCGTTTACCCCTTCAAGGGTTGGCTATCGGGGGGACGGCTATTCTAGCAGACCCCGCTTTATTGGGCAAATAGGGCTCTACCAGCCCGGCGGAGCGTCCGAGTCACTAGAACCCTGATACTTGTTGGACGCGAACCCAAGTCGGAATGTTCATCATGGCATGAGTAGCGCTGTAATAGAGGCTTCATCTGAAAAACGCAGCGAAAAGCGCTTTTTACAGGTATAGAGATGCTTTCAACATCTCGTGTTCATTACCTGTTTAGGGCGGTTGAAATACTGCGTTCACATTGCCGCAAGCAGGTAGATAACCTTTACCCCCATTGCTGATAACTTCGTCCAGAGCCTTCATCCTGCCCTGCCACTTGCCTAAGCCTAACTGATTACTACCGTTTCTCCTTCCGTTATCCCCTTTCAACAAAGCCCTCGCCTTCCACCTGTGCCTATCTAGTAGCCTTACCGCTCAATCTCCACTTATCCACCTTTTCAACACCCCTACTACTACGACTTCTGGTTATGTATATATATTCAGAACAAACAGCCCAAACCCATACGCAAACCAACGCTTTAGCCGATGAAGTCAACTTTCGCCTTGAGACTGTCAGGATAGCCGCGTTCCAGGAACAACTGAACCGCATGCTTACCCAAGTCTCCTAGATCCAGAGTGTAGTCGTTTACATACATGCCGACAAAGGTATCAGCTTTCCCGCGCTCCAAGCCCCGCCCGAATGAAAGCGCGTAATCCAACGCTTCCTGCCTATGGTCAAGTGAATACGCGATGGTAGCTTTCAAGATGCGTGCCAGTTCAAGCTTCAGGTTCTCCGGCATGTCCCGCCTCACTGCGTTCACGCCAAGCGGCAAAGGCAAGCCAGTTTCCCGCTTCCACCACACGCCGAGATCTTCCACCAGATGCAGGCCTTCGGCGGCATAGGTTAGCTGCCCTTCGTGGATAAGCACTCCTGCCGCGGAATCCCCCGCCAGCACGCGCTTGCCGATGTCCTCAAAATACACAGCTTCCACCAGCGGCTCATCTGGCTGCATGTAGAGGCGAAGGGCGAGATACGCGCTGGTGAGCTTGCCGGGGATGGCGATGCGCGCGCCTGCCAGCTCCCCCCGCGCCATTGGCTTCGCGCTGACGATGATGGGGCCGTAGCCGTCGCCCATGCTCGCGCCGCTCGTCAGGAGCTGGTACTTGTCAGCGAGCGACGGGTATGCGGCAACGGACAGCGCGGTAATGTCATACGTCTCTGCCTGCGCCTCGGCGTTCAAAGTCTGAATGTCTTTCAAGATATGCGTGAAGCTAAGGCTACCGGTGTCAACGTAGCCGGAAGCCAGGGCGTAAAACATGAACGCATCGTCGGCGTCAGGGCTGTGTGCAAGCGTGATTTCCACGCGGCGATTATAGCGCGGAAGCGAAGAAGTGATGGTAAAATGTCCTCACTATGGGGAAGACTATCATTGAAAAAATCGTTTCCGCCAAGTCCGGCGCGGAAGCGCATGCGGGAGATGTCGCCTGGATAACGCAGGATTACGTGACCGCCCGCGATTTCGGCGGCGCCAGCGTGGTGGGGAATTTCCGCGAAGCTTTTGGCGTGGATGCGCAGGTCTTTGACCCAGCGCGCGTGTTCTTTACCCTGGACTGCAACGCCCCTGCCAACACTGTGGGCTACGCCACAAACCAGCAAATCTGCCGCGACTTCGCCCGCGCGATGGGCCTTAAGGTTTACGACGTGGACGCTGGCATCGGAAGCCACCTGCTCATTGAAATGGGCCTCGCGCTCCCCGGCTCCACCGCTATCGGCACCGACAGTCACTATAACATCCTCGGCGCGGTTGGCTCGTTCGGGCAGGGCATGGGCGACCTTGACGTGGCATACGGCTTCAAGCACGGCCGCGTTTGGTTTGACGTGCCGCACACAATCCGCGTGAACGTGAAGGGCAAGCTGATGTCCCACGCTTCGGCCAAAGACCTGACGCTCGCGGTTGTGAAACATTTCGGCAGCGACGGGCTCATCGGAAAGTGCGCCGAGTTCTACGGCGACGTCATTGACGCGCTGGACGTCCCTGGGCGCATAACGCTGGCGAGCATGGCGACCGAGATGAGCGCGGTGAGCATTTTTATCCCGCCCAACGACGCGGTTGTGAAGTGGCTGGCGCGGCGCACCGTCGGCAAGGTGGATAACGTCCAGGCCGATGCTGACGCGAAATACGCCGAAGAAGTGACCATTGAGCTGGGCGACATTGAGCCGATGATAGCCTGCCCGTTCTCGCCGGACAACGTGCGCACGGTGCGCGAAGTCGCCGAGGAAGGCGTGCGCATTGACAGCGGCTTCATCGGAAGCTGCACCAACGGGCGCGCCGAGGACTTCGCTTCCGCATACGCGCAGCTTGAAGGCGGCAATGTCGCAGAGCGAGTGACGCTGAAGCTCGTGCCTGCGACGCGCGAAGTTTACGCCGAGATGCTCTTCGGCGGGCTGCTGGAGAAGCTTTTCAGCGTGGGCGCGCTGGTGCACAACCAGGGCTGCGGCGGATGCGCTGCGGGGCAGGTCGGCATGACCGGCGAAGGCGAGGTGCAGGTGAGCACTTCCAACCGCAACTTCCGTGGCAAGCAGGGCGCGGGCAGGACATATCTCGCCAGCCCGGCGACGGTCGCCGCCAGCGTGCGCGCGGGCCGCATCGCCGTTCCCGAGGTGATTAAATGAGCGAGTTCATTATCAAAGGCAAGGCGTTCCCGCTTCTGGACGGCGACGGCGCGCTCGTGAACAACATAGACACCGACATGATCTTCCACAACAAGTGGCTGCACATCACGAAGATGGAAGAAATGGGGCAGTACGCGCTGGGCAACCTCAAGGGCTTTGAGGATTTCCCCAAGCGCGTGCAGCCGGGGATGTGGGTTGTCGCAGGGCGCAACTTCGGCGCAGGCAGCAGCCGCCAGCAGGCGGTGGACTGCTTCAAGGCGCTTGGCTGCGTCGGCATCATCGCCATATCCGTCGCGCCGATTTACTTGCGCAATGCTATAAACGCCGGTATGCCCGTCGCGCAGGTGCCATGCCTCGCGGGAATGGTGCAGGAAGGCGACGAGATGGCGCTGGACATGGAAGCCGGCACGCTTTCCATCGCGCGCACCGGCACTCTCATCCAGGCTGAACCCCCCATTTCCTCCGTCCAGCGCGAGATATACCAGGCCGGCGGCTTGATGAAGCTGGGGTAGGGTTTATCTTGGTAGTTTCCGATTATCGGAAATATGTGGTATAATATAAGCGTATGGAAACGCTTGATTATCACCGCTTGGGTGCTTCAATTCAGTCTCTCCGCAAGGCGCGTAACATCAGCCAAACAGAACTCGCAAAGGCTATCGGCCTCAAAAGCCCACGCGCAATTTCCGAGCTTGAGAGCGGCAAACGGGAATTGCGCGGCTCGGAAATACGTGCATTGTGCGACAAACTGGAATGCACGCTCGCCGAGCTTTTTGGCCTGGAGGCAGACCCGCTGGCGTCAACATCCGGCGCGTGTCTGCGCGGCGATGATGCGAAGGACGAGGAGCTGGTCCGGATTGTGCGAAGGGCGCTGCGCCATGCGAAACTACTTCGTGAAATTGAAGAGGTCTTAGGGCGCACACCCCTAACTCAGCTGCCGTTGCTGGACAAGAGCTATCCGCTTAGCACGACTTACGAGAGCGCGCGCGAGCAAGCGATTGAGCTGGCTGGCTGGATGCGTAATCTCATTGGGGAAAAAGGCGGGCCGGTTGGGAATCTGGAGAAGGCTCTTGAGGCGCACGGAGTTGTTTGGGCAACCTGGGACCTGCCGAAAGGGGTTTCGGGATTAACCCTGCGCTGCAACGGAAGGCCGGTCATAATCCTTGAGTCCAGCGAACATGAACAGCGGCAGCGGTTCACAATGTCTCACGAACTAGCGCATGTTCTTATGGACACATCTGAACATGCTGTGCTAACCCGCGATTACCGTGAAACGGGCAAGGGCCGCAAGAGCCAAACAGGAATCGTTGAGCATCGCGCCAACCACTTCGCGGGAGCGTTCTTAATGCCGGAGGCCGCAATACGGGAGTTTGCCGAAGGAAGGTTCAACCTAAGTGAACCAGTCAAAAACGAGGACATTTCAAAGCTGGCCCGTCATTTTCAAGTAAGTTTTCAGGCGGTGGCTACAAGGCTGGCTCATCTAGGCTTCATCACCTGGGATCGTTATAGGGAAATCAAAGATAGCCAACTAGAGATGAGAAACCTGCAGCAGATGCCAGGGCAGCTATCAGAAGTCCTTATGGTGTGGGCTGCTAAGCTTCAGTCTTCGCCGCGCATGCTGGAGCTTATTATTGAAGCACTGGAAAAAGACCTAATCACATTCGGCCGCGCCTGCGAGTTGGCGATGACAGATAGAGAATCTCTGGAAATGTTTCTCGCCGAATACAGCCGGGTAGAGAATGGAGGGTAGAGGGCGCAGCGGGATTGGCGAAGATGAACTACTGGTTACACCGGCTGTAATGGACTCAAGCATCCTCTATAACTTCGTTCTAATCGGCTGCGTTGACCATTTGGTTTGCGCCTTTGAACAACTGGCAATTACGCCAAGGCTGCGAAGTGAGATGAGCAAGCACGACATCCTGGCTTCCATTAGTAAGCATGTTGCCGTCAAGCGGATCGTCGTGCTTGACCCTACGCTTGAAGAGAACTTTGTTGCGGTTTCAATTGTTTCAAGAGGGGCATATGGGAAAAGCCTAAGTGAAACTGATAAGGAAATCATCTCCATCGCAAAGTCGCGTGGATTGAGAGTGCTCTCTGAAGATACGCCAATGCGAAAAGTAGCTATTGAGCAGGGAATAAGGGAATCCGACCTATTCAACACGCGAGAATGCCTACAGAAGCTTGTTGATTGTGGAAGACTAGAGTTAGAGGAAGCGAAAACACACTTTGTGAAAATCAACGAACAGCGTGTTTTACACCGGCATCCTGCGCTTCCCTGGGAAGACGATAGTTAGGTTAACTTGATTGGATGTTTTCCGCGTCCAATTGGATGCGTTTTGCATACAGACAAAGCTGTTGTTTTCTTTAATTAGTTACACCCCGCTCACGGTAACGCCCCGCTTGGCGAGATGCCCCATGAGCCCGGTGAAGCATGCATCATCAAGCCCCAAGTATTCCGGCGTGGAAACGCCCTTGCGGGTGAACACGCCGTCGCGGATGAGGCGCACGGCTGCGGTGCCGGTATAGCCGGTCGTGCGCGCCATGGAAGTCGTCTCGCCCTCGCGGTCGTAAGCGTCAAGCAAGTCGTAGGTGAGCGCCAACTCCTTGCCGTCCTTCACGCCGCTGACCGCCACGCGCATGACGGTGACATCCTCTTCGCCTTCGCGCATCTTCCACTGCGGGAACAGCAGCGCCGCGGCAACGTCCAGCGGCCGCACCTTCCCCCCGCGCACTTCAAGCTCACCCTTGCCGAACAGCCCCGCCTCGCGCAGCGCGCGCATCTTGTCGGCATGACCGGGGTAGCGCAGCGTCTTCTCCACCATCTCGTCTGCCTTCAGCACGTTCACGAGCGAGCGCAGCCCGTCGCTGATGAATGCCTCAAGCTTGCCAATGCCAGCAAAGTCAAGCTGCTCCACTTCCGAAAGCGCGTCCTTAAGCGCGACTTTGCCCCCGCGCACGATGCGCGCCGGCCGCGTGTATTCCTCCAGCACGTCCACCGCCGAGAACACGACGCGGTAGTTCCACGGCGGCTCCGGCGTGCGCGGCAGCCCGCCTACGTAGATGGCGATGCTGTGCACTGTATCAAGTTGCGTCGTTGCATGCGCCGCCAGCGCGTGCGAAAGACCCGGCGCAACGCCGCAGTCAGTTATCGCGATGACGCCAAGCTGCTTCGCCGCATCGTGCAGCGGAGTGGGGTCTTCGGGCATGAAGCTAATGTCAACGACATTGCGCCCGGCTTCAATAATCGCCGCTAGCGACTGGAAGCCCATGTGCCCCGGCAGCGCCAGCACCGCGATGTCGTGCTCGCGCGCAAGGCGGCCGATGGTTGGCGCGTGGTGCAGGTTCGCGGCTTGCGTAGTGACGCCGGGGATGCCCGCCAGCGTTTGCAGCGCGGCTTCGTTCGCGTCAATCGCGGTGACTTCAAACTCGCGGTCCATAGCCAGGTCGCGCACCATCGCGCCCCCGACGAGGCCGCATCCAAATACTACAGCTTTCATACAGGCCACCTGTTAGAGCTTAGAGACGATAGCTTCGGCCATCTCCATCGTGGAGCTGCTGCCGCCCATATCATATGTGCGCACCTTGCCTTCGGCAATGACCGCCGCAATCGCAGCCTCAAGCTTTTCCGCTCCCGCGCCTTCTCCGAGCCAGTCAAGCATCAGCTTCGCCGAAAGCAGCATGGCGATCGGATTCACTTTGTATTGACCGGCGTATTTCGGCGCGCTGCCATGCGTCGGCTCAAAGACCGCGTACTTGTCGCCGATATTCCCGCTGGCGGCAAAGCCCATCCCGCCCACGAGTTGCCCCGCAAGGTCGCTGATTATGTCGCCAAACATGTTGGAGGCGACGAGCACGTCGTATGCGAGCGGGCTCTTGAGCAGCCACATGCACATCGCGTCAATGTTCGCCTCGTCAAAAGCAATGCCGGGGTAATCCTTCGCAAGCTTGCGCCCGGCGCGCACCATCATTCCGCTTGTCTCGCGCACGACGTTGGGCTTTTCCACCATAGTCACGCGCTTGCGCCCGTGCTTCTTCGCGTATTCAAATGCCTGGCGCGTAATGCTCTCACAGCCCTTCACCGTGTTCAGGCGAACGCTTATCGCCATTTCATCATTCGGGGTCGCGGAAAACCGCTTCGCCTTCGGGTGCGTGTCCAGCGCGGCGCGCACGGCGTCGGGGATGGGGTGCCACTCTATCCCCGCGTAAAGGTCTTCAGTGTTCTCGCGAAAGACGGTTAGGTTGATGCCCTCGCAGTAAACCAGCGGGTTTCCGGGGTAACCCTTGCAGGGGCGAAGCGCCGTGTGCAAATTGAACTCCTGGCGCATCTGCACGATGGGCGAGAAGTAGCTCAGCCCCTTGCCCTGCAATTCCGGCGCAAGCTCGGCGGCGGCCTCGTCTCGCGGCTTGCTGGTGATAGCGCCGAAAAGCGCGCAGTCAGTGTTGCGCAGTAGCTCTTTGGTGCGGTCGGGGAAGGGGTTGCCCTCGCTGCGCCAGAACTCCCAGCCGATGTCGCCGTGAACGTATTCAGCGTCCAGCTTCATCGCGTCAAGCACGAGGCGCGCGGCCTCCATCACGTCGTTGCCCACTCCGTCGCCGGGCAGCCATGCAATCCGGTACTTAGCCATTATTAATTCCTCCGGTTACTTCTTCGCGTATTTATCGCGCAGGTATTCAATGAGCCCGCCGGCTTCCAGTATCGCCGTAACTTCGGCGGGGAACGGCGGAAAGGTGAAGTCCCCCTTGCTCGTGCGCACGACGCCTGCCGCGAAATCCACTTCCGCCGTGTCGCCGTTTTCAAGCGCGCGCGCGGCTTCGGGGAGCGCCAGCGCGGGCAGGCCGCTGTTAATGCAGTTACGGTAAAAGATGCGGGCGAAGCTTTCGGCGATGACCGCCGCCACGCCGCAGTATTTGGGCGCGAGCACGGCCTGTTCGCGGCTTGAGCCGCATCCGAAGTTCTTCCCCGCCACGATGACGTCGCCGGGCTGCACCTTCTTAGCGAATTCGGGGTCAAGGTCCTCCAGCGCATGCTGCGCCATTTCCGCAGGCTCGGAAACGGTGTAGGTGTATTTGCCGGGGAACAGCACGTCGGTGTTCACGTCGTCGCCGTATTTGAAGACTTTTCCCATTAGAAGTACTCCTTCGGCGACACAATCTCGCCGGCGATGGCGCTGGCGGCGACGGTCGCGGGGCTTGCCAGGTAAATCTCCGAGTTGGGGTCGCCCATGCGCCCCTTGAAGTTGCGGTTCGCCGTGGAGAGGCATACCTCGCCCGGCGCCAGCGCGCCTTCGTGCGCCCCCAGGCAGGGGCCGCAGCCTGGATTCATCCATACTGCGCCGGCGTCCACCGACGGCGCGACTAAGCCCTCGTCAATGGCCTGACGGTAAACCTTCATAGACGCCGGGAAAATTAGCAGCCGCACGCTCGGCGCTGCATGCTTTCCCGCGAGCACCTTGGCCGCGGTGCGGATGTCTTCAATGCGGCCGTTGGTGCAGGTGCCGATGAGCGCCTGGTCAATGCGCTTGCCCTTGTATTCGCCCACCGGCTTCACGTTGTCCACCGTGTGCGGCGCGGCGACCATCGCGTCCAGCGCGCCAAGGTCAAAGGAATGCTTCGCAATATATTTCGCATCGGGGTCGGAAAGCAGCGCGGCATGTTTTCCGTTTGGCTCGTTGAGGAATTCTGCGGTCACTGCGTCCGGAGGGAAGTAGCCGTTCTTCGAGCCCATCTCTGCCGATAGGTTGCACAGCACCATGCGGTCGGAGATGGAAAGCTGTGCTGCGGCATCCCCCGTGAACTCCACGGCGAGATATAGCGCGCCGTCCGCGCCGATGTGCCCGATTATCGCGAGCGCCAGGTCTTTCGCCGATACCCACGGCTTGAATGCGCCGGCAAGCTCAAGGCGCATCGTCTCCGGGCAAAGCAGCCACAGCCCGCCGGATACCCACACTCCCGCCGTCTCGGTGCGCCCCACCCCGGCGGCGAATGCGCCGACAGCGCCCGCAGTGGGCGTGTGCGAATCGCTGCCAAGGATGAGCCGCCCGGGGTAGGCGTAGCCGTCCTCCACCATGATTTGGTGGCAGACGCCGCGCCCGACATCGTAGAAGTGCGTGATGCCCTGCGCCGCCACGAACTCGCGGATGGCCTTGTGGTTGGCGGCATGCTTGTTGTCGGCGGCGGGCGTCACGTGGTCAAGCACGATGACCGCGCGGTCGGGATACTTGAGTTTGGTAACGCCAATGGACGGCAGCTTCTTGAGGATGGCGGCGGAGTTGTCGTGCGAGAGGATGAAGTCGGGCTCCAGCGTGACAATCTCCCCCGCGTGCACTTCGCGGCCGGCCTTGAGGCTGAACACCTTTTCGCTAAACGTTTTTCCCATATTTCAGCACCAACGGTTCAAAGTTGAGGAAGTCCGCGTGGTTCACGATTATCGCTTCCAGTGTCGCGCGCGCATTGTCGCCTTCGTGGCTGTGATACATCACGCCGTGAACTACCGCGTCCGGCAGGCCCCATTTCATGCAAAGCCCGCTGCCCGACACGGGATGGCGCAGCAACTTGCCGCTCGCGCTCTTCACGTATGCGCCGTCCTTGTCGCGCCTGTATTCAAGCAGCTTGCCCACGTCGTGCAGCAGCGCGGTTGCCAACAAAATGTCGCGGTCGGCCTGCATCGCGCCTTCGCCCGCCCAGCTTGCGCTAAGCGAATCGGCGATGGCGAGCGCGGTGTTGGTCACGCGCCGCGTGTGGTCAAGGAAGCTCGCGGGGCATCCCTTGATGAGCAGCGTGAAGGGCATCTGCGCCATGTCTTCGGGCTTCCAGCCGCCCATCTCCAGCGCGTCGGCGAACGCGGCGATGACTTTGCCGCGCAGCGCGCCGTCCTTGAACAACCCAAGCTCGGGTATCAGCGTGAAAAGTTCGTCGTTCATTTTTTCTCCAATTCGCGGGGCGCGGGCCCGTCATAGATTGCTTCCGAGGCGACGATGTTGCGCATCGGCTTTTCGCGGGTGACTTCTTCGTGGTAATGCGCGGCCATTCCGGCGACGCGCGGCAGCAGGAAGAAGAAGTTGCTGACCTCCACCGGGAACTCCAGCTCGCAAAGCAGCGCCGCCACTGCGCCGTCCACGTTGAGCGGCAGCGGCTTGCCCGTCTGCGCCGACACTTCCGCGCCGATGAGCTGCGCAAGCTTGAGGTAGGGGCCTTCACGGCCCGCCTCGCGCGCCAGCTCAATGAGCCGCTTTGTGCGCGGGTCGTCGGTATGCACGCGGTGGCCAAAGCCTGCAAGGCGCTTCTTTTGCTCCAGCGCCTGGCGCACGTATTCCTTGGCGAATTCCTCCGGCGTCTTCTTGCTCGCCTCCATCAAGTCATGCGCGTAAAGGAACATGCGCATGGCGGGCTCAATCGCCGCGCCGTGGTGCTTGTTGATGGAGAGCACTCCCGCCGCCAATGCCGCGTTCAGCGGGGCGCCGGTGGTCGCGGAAATGCGCGCGGCCTGCGCCGACGGGGGCGTTATGCCGTGGTCAATGCTGGCCAAGAGCATCGCGTCGTAGAGCTTCTCCTCGGCGGGGCTGGGCAGCCTGCCGTGGAAGAGCAGGAAGATGCCGCCCGCGAGGCTGACATGCCCCATCAGCTCGTCAATGCGGTAGCCGCGCACGCGGATCTCGTTTGGCTTGATGCTCGTTATCGCCGTTTTCCAGGTTTTATCAGTCATTATTTCCTCATCCTTGAAAGGACTTCGGCGGTCGTCGCCGGGAGGTCCTCAAAGTTTTCCACGATGACGGCGCCCGCGGAGCGCAGCGCGTCAACCTTGCTTTGGTAGCCGCCGCGCCCGCCTTCAACAATCGCGCCCGCGTGCGAAAAGCGCGTGCCTTCCTCCGCCTGCTTGCCGCCGATGTAAGCGACGAGCGGCTTCGTGAACTCGCCGCGCCGCATCATCTCCGCGACGCGCTCTTCCTGCGTCGTGCCGATTTCGCCGAACATGACGACGAGGTCGGTCTCCGGGTCGTCCTGGAAGAGCTTCACTATCGCGGGATGCGGCAGCCCGACGATGCTGTCGCCGCCGACGTGCACGATGGTGCTCGCGCCGATGCCCGCTTTCTTCAGGTAATACGCGATGCTGGAAGTGATGCCGCCGCTTCGGCTGCTTATGCCCACGCGCCCCGGCGTGAAGAAGCGCCCTGCGGCTTCGGGGCTTCCGCCCATCATCCCCAGCACGCCCTTCCCCGGCGAGAGGCAGCCCAGCGTGTTCGGGCCGAGGAAGCTCGCGCCGCGCTCGGCGGCGAACTTCGTGAGCTTCATCACGTCGTGCAGCGGGACGCGGTCGGGGACGATGACGACGAGCTTCACGCCTGCGTCCATCGCCTCCATCGCCGCGTCCGCCGCGCCCGGCGCGGGCACGAACACGACGCTCGCGTCAATCTGCCCGACGGCTTCGGCCGCCTGGCGCACGCTGTCAAACACCGGCACGCCCAGCGTTTCCTCGCCGCCGCGCCCCGGCGTCACCCCCGCGACGACCTTGGGGCCGTAGCCGAGCATCAGCTTGCTGCGCGCCTGGCCTTCGCGGCCGGTGATGCCCTGCACGACGACGCGGGTGTTTTCATTTACGAGTATGCTCATTTCGCGCCCCGCTTCGCAAGGTATTCGTCAAAGCCGGGAATGGGCAGGTCTATGCGCAGCGAGCGCTTGCGTATTTCAAAGCACGCCATTTCGCAGGCGAGGCATTCGGTGCAGCGCTTAGCCGATTCATCGGCTGGCTCCTTCAGGCGCGGCTTGCCGTCCACCGCCTCCAGTATCTCCACATGGCAGCTTGCGATGCAGGGCTTGTTCTCGCAACTTGCGCAAATCGCATGGTCAAAGCTGATGCGGCCGCTGCGTATCTTGAACGCGTATTCTTCCTTTGCGGGAGCGGTGCGGCAAGTCGGCTCGCACTCATACGGCGCGACCGGCGGATATTCTTTCACCAATTCCGCCAGACGCGAGGCGCAGAACGCCGCGCTGTCGTCCCTGCCATAAGCCTCCACCGGCACCGGCAGGTCGGCGAGGAAGCGCGTGAGGATGTCTATCGCGACTTCTTCCTTGTTCCCGCCGAGGCGTATTACCGCGGGGACATAGAGCGGCCATTCGCGGAACGCCTTGACCATGCCGCGCGCGGAGTGGAACTGCTCCTGGCTGGCGACGCCGCTGCCGCTCGCGAAGTAGCCGACGATGCCGCCCTGCGCGAGGATGTGCTTGGCGGCGCGGTAAACCTTCGCCGCGCTGGGGTTGCCGCTGGTGTCGCAGAAGTTCTTGGCGGTGAAGCCGTTGCGCACCAGCGCGTCCATGCTCATCATGGAGCCGCCGCCGCCTGCGCCGTGGAAGCCCACCAGCCTGTCGCCCTTCGCGCCAAGCTCCAGGAAGTAGAAGGTGCCTCGGTGGTCGGTGGCTTCGTAGGCCGCCGCGATTTTCTCCAGCTCCGTGGGAGGATGCCCGATTTCACGGGCGATTTCCACCTCAAGCTCGGGATGGCGCGGCACTGCGTAATCGTCAACCGAGAAATGGCAATCCGCCGCGACCAGCGTGCCGTCATCAAGTATGACCACGGGGTTCACTTCCAGGCTGCGCGCTTCTTCGGCGAGGAACACGCGCACGAGGCTGACGAGAAAGTCTGCGACGACGCCAAGCTCCTTGCCGCCGAAGCCGCATTCCACCGCGATGGCGCGCGCTTCAAACGGGCGCAGGCCCAGCGCGGGGTCAAAGGGCTTGCGCACCAGCTTCGCGCGCCTTTCCTTCGCCATGTCTTCAACGCCGGTGCCGCCCCGGTCTGCAAGCACGACAAGCGGGCCGGGGATTTCATCGGAGACGAGGCAGGCGGCGAAAAATTCGCGCGCGATGGGAAGCTTCTGCTCAACGAGCACTAACTCAATGGGGAAGCCGCCTACGACCTTGCCCAGCATCTCCGCCGCTGCATCCTTGGATTCATCGGGCGTGTCGCAGAACTTGATGAGCCCCTTGCCAGCGCGGCCGGTGACGAACGCCTGCGCCTTCACTACGACCGGCCCGCCAATGCGCGCAGCCGCCTCCGCCGCGCCTTGCGGGGATGTGGTTGTTTCGCCTGCGGGGATAGTTATGCCGAAGCTTGAGAGGATGCTTTTCGCTTTGTGTTCAAGTAGTTTAGCCATTCGCCACCCGCCTAAGATTATACGGTCTTTCCCTCCCCCCGATAACCCCCTGCCTGTAATCAAGCCTATGCGCTAGAATCATCGCAACTATATTCCGGTGGCTTATATGAAACGGAAGTTTTACGTTGGATTGTCCTTGTTCCTGTTGCTTGTGCTGGTCATTACCTTCGCGGTGAAGGAATACGGCGGGATGTCGCCCGGCGGGCGCAGCGAAGTCGCGCTCATCTACATTGAGGGCGAGATAGTCTCCGACTCCCAGCCCGGCACGCCCATATTCGGCGGCGCGCTGGTTTCGTCGGTGGACATCGTGGAAAAGCTTGAGAAGGCGCGCAAGGACGATAACATCAAGTCGGTAATCCTGCGCGTTAACTCGCCGGGCGGAAGCGCGGCCGCAAGCCAGGAGATATACAACGAAGTCGTGCGCGTGGTGAAGGAAAAGCCGGTCGTTGTGAGCATGGGCGACGTTTGCGCGAGCGGCGGCTATTACACTTCCTCGCCCGCGTCATTCATCTTCGCCAACCCGAGCACCTTGACCGGTTCTATCGGCGTCATCTCGCAGTTCACGAACATATCCGCGTTGATGGACAAAATCGGCGTGAGCAACCTGACCTTGAAGGCGGGCGCATACAAAGACGTGGGGAATCCATACCGCCCGATGACCGAAAACGAAAAGGCGATGATGCAGAAAATGCTGGACGAGGTTTACGTGCAGTTCATCAACGACGTCGCCGCTGGGCGCAAGATGAAGCCGGAACAGGTGCGCAAGCTCGCCGAGGGACTGGTTTACAACGGCTCGGAAGCCGTGAAGTTGAAACTTGTTGACGCAACCGGCGGGCTGGAAGAGGCAAAGGCGAAGGCGCGCGAACTTGCGAAGCTGCCTGAAGACGCGAAGGTCGTCGTGTTTGAAACCAAGCGCAGCATGTTTGATATCTTCAGCCTGTTTGGCTCTCGCTTTAGCGGCGCGCCGCTCCAATCAAGCCTCACGCTTGACTACCGCGAGCCCTCAGCCCTCCAAATCCTCGCCTCGCGCATGCTGCTGAGCGACATCGGAAGCGGACGGTAAACTTATTACCCCATCGGTAGCGGGAAGTAAAGCCTAATCGCGCCGAGGTTGACGAGCGCATCGTCAACGCGGCCGGTGACGCTTGGCAGCGGCCCCCACTCGTCGCTCCCGCGCATCTTCCCCAGCACGTAGAAGCGCCCAAGCAGCCGATTGGCGGCGCTGATCCCCGCGTAGTCCGGCGCGTCGCCGAGAAGCGGGATGTAGCTTGGGTAGAGGTCGCCGTAAAACAGCGGCTCCATGCCCTCCCAGCTTGCGTCCCGCCCGTCAATAGGCCCCACGACCATCCACTGCGTCAGCAGCCGCGCGTTGTTCATCTCCGAACTCATCGCGTGCTCGCGGGGGATTATCTGGAAGCCGCCGATTTCGTGAAGCGGCGATGTGCTGATGCAGAGCACGCCCGCATGGTTAGCGCGGATGCGGCCGACGCGCGCATATACGCTGCCCTCAAACCTGCCAACGCCCGCGACCGGCTTCAAGACCTGGCCGATGACTTCAGGTTCGCAGCCCAATCGCTTCACGGTGATGAACCCGCCGAATGCGTTGTCAAACTCAATGTAATCAAGGTCCAGGTCGTAGCGCTGCTGGACGTAGATGACGATGATATCCCCTTCCTTTGGGACAAAGTCGGGGGAAAGCGGAAGCGCGTCGTCAATCGTGCCACCTTCAGGCACCGACATTACGACGCTCGTGCTCACCAGCGGTGAATGCGCGCCGCCGAAGATAGCGGTGCCGGCGGGAATGTCGGTGAAGATGGACGTGTTGCGGTTGAGGTAGCTCTTGTAGTCTTCGGGCTTCACGTTCAAGAACTCGCGGGGCAGCAGCGAGAAGATGACGCCGCGCCCAGTCTCGGGGTTGTTCTTCACCTTGAGGTGAATCGCGTTCACGGCCGCAGCGGCGACAGTGCTGTCCTGCGCCCACATGCTCGCCGTGAAGCCGTCGCCGTTCACTGCGCCGCACGGCACAAGCACTTTGCCTAACTCGCGCGTCTGTCCATCCTCCAAGACGTAGATGCGCCCGTTCACGCTGTTCTCTATGACGATGTCAAACGAGCGCGGCTGCATCGCCGACGCCTGCAAAGTAGGCGCTATCAAAGCCGTAATGAACAACGCGATTGTAAGCAATATGCGCATTCTCAATCCCCCGTGAAGCGGGTGAACTTACAGTTAACCCAGGTTCGCAATATGTCCCAATACATTTTCAGCCGCGCGCCGAAGCCGCGAACGGCCCCGCGCTTTTCTTCCTTCATGCGATGCGTCAGGCCTTCCAGCTCCACGACGCGCACCTTGATGTCGCGCTCCTGCAGGTAGCGGTTGAGCGCGGTTTCAATGCCGAAGCCGACTTTCTCCCAGCCGGTGAACTGCGCGAGGTCTTTCTTGAAGCACGCGCGCTGCCCGCTGATGAACGGCGCAATCTTCTGCGCCATCGTCGTCGCAGTGCGCCCGCCCACGAACACGCCGAGGCTCGCGGTGTAACCCGTGTCGTCAAACAGCGGCGCAAGCAGTGTTTCCAAATGCTCCGCGCGCAAGCCGACGAGGTCTGCGTCAATGAACATCACAATCTCGCCATGCGCCGCCTGAAGCCCGTGCAGCATCCCCATCGCTTTGCCCTGGTTGCGCTCGTGCGTTACCAGCTCAACGCTGCAAATCGTGTCGGCGGGAAGTGAAGCCTTCGCGGCTTTCACCGCATCGCCGGTGCCGTCGCGGCTGCCGTCGTCAACAACGATAACCTGCGCAAATAAACCTGTCTGCGCCGAAATGCGCACGACTTCGCCCACTGTTGGCGCTTCGTTGTAGGCGGGGATGATAAGCGTCACCGTGGGTTTCACTGCTTCGCCTCCGCATCGCGTATCGCCTCGTGCAGCGCGGCGATGGCTTCTTCGCGCGCCATTCCCTGCTTAGCGACTGCGCCGTTTATGTAAAGCATGAATTTTCCGCCGGCGCCGAACAGACCGATGTCTGCCTCGGCCGCCTCGCCCGGCCCGTTCACGACGCAACCCATCACCGCGACCGTGAGCGGCTTGCGCATGCGCATGACGGCCGGCCTTATCTCCTCAGCCAGCGCAGCCACGTCAAACTCCGCGCGCGCGCAGGTTGGGCAGGCGATGATGCGCGGCCCTTCGCGAAGCCCCAGGCTCATAAGTATTTCGCGCCCGATGATAACCTCGTCCACCACGTCGCCCGCGAGGCTCACGCGCAGCGTGTCGCCGATGCCCTCCGCGAGCAGCAAGCCGATGCCCACCGCGCTTCGCGCCGCGCCGGTGACGCCGGGTCCAGCCTCGGTTATGCCAATGTGCGTTGGCAGGTCACTTTGCGCAACGAAACGCCGGTAGCTTTCCACGGTCTGCATCACGTCGCTGCACTTGAGCGACACGACGATGTTCTTCACGCCAAAGCCCTGCAGTATCATCACGTAGCGGTGCGCGGCTTCCACGACCGCCTTCACCGGCTTCGTCGCATACATTTCCTTCAAGTCGGCGGGGATGCTCCCGCTGTTCACGCCCACGCGCACCGGTATGCCGCGCCGCGCCAAAAGCTTCGCCACCGGCCCCACGCGCTCGGGCGTGCCGATGTTGCCGGGGTTCATGCGCACCTTGTCCACGCCCGCTTCCACTGCGGCTTGCGCCAGCGCGGGGTCAAAGTGGATGTCGGCGATGAGGGGTATGCTTATGGCGCGCTTGATAGCGGGCAGAGCATCCGCGCTTGCCTTGTCGGGCACAGCCACGCGCACCAGCTCGCAGCCGTATTCCTCAAGGCGCTTTATCTGCGCGATGGTCGCCGCCGCATCGCTGGTGCAGGTGTTCGTCATGGACTGCACGGCGACGGGGTTGTCGCCGCCGAGGGTGACCGTGCCAATGCGCACCTCGCGCCTGCGTACGAAAGCGCTTGGCTTTCGCGGTCGCACGGCGCGGCGGGGCGGGGCGTGTCCTCCAGGCTCGTTCATCACGTGCTATTATAGCCGCAGCAGCCCGCGAGAAGGGCTGACGGAGGGGTTCGTGGATCCTATTTGGATAGTCCTCATCGTTGTAGTAATCGGGCTTGCAGTCATAGCCTGGCTCGTCACGCGCCCGCGCCTAGCGCATCCTGAAGCCGACCTGAAGTCCGAACTGCTGCGCCTCAACACCGACTTAGGCCAGCTCAAGTCCATGCTCGGAGAGCTTAAAGGAATGACCGACGCCAATGCTGGTGTTTCCCGCGAGCTGCGCGACAAAGTGGACAGCGGGTTTTCCGGCAGCCGCGAAGAGTTGCAGCAGCGCCTCGCAATGCTGGAAAAAGGGATGCTCGCTTTCCAAAACGCCTTGAACGAGACGGTGAACGCGAAGCTTACCGACACGAGCCAATCGCTTTCCAAGTCGCTTACCGACAACTTCGGCACGATAAACGCGACCGTGTCCGCCGTGAACAAGTCCATCGCCGAAGTGCGCCAGAACCTCGGCCAACTTGACGAAGCCTCCAAGCGCATCTACGACGTCGGCAGCGACGTGCGCACGCTCAAAGACCTTCTGCAGGCGCCAAAGGCGCGCGGCGGGCTGGGCGAAGTCATGCTGGAGCAGCTTCTCGGCAACATCCTCCCGCCGGAACATTACGAGACGCAGTATTCGCTGGGCGCGGAGCGCGTGGACGCGATTGTGAAGCTTCCCGACGGCCTTGTCCCCATTGACAGCAAGTTCCCCCTGCCTTCCTTCCAGCGCATCCTCTCGGAGGAAACCGACGAAGGCAAGGCGCGCGCCCGCCGTGATTTTATGAAAGACGTGAAGGCGCGCGTGGACGAAATCCGCACGAAATACATCAAGCCGGAGCTTGGCACGGTGGACTTCGCGCTGATGTATATCCCCGCCGAGAACGTCTATTACGAGGCGGTGAACGCCGAGGTCAGCGGCGAAAGCCTGCTCAACTACGCCTGCGCGCACAAAGTCATTCCCGTGAGCCCCTTCACCTTCTACGCCTACCTCGTCGCGCTGGCATACGGCCTTCGCGGGCTGAAGGTTTCCGAAAACGCCAAGGCAATCCGCGAGCAGCTAAGCGCGCTGGGCAAGGACCTCGACGCGGCGAAAGAGGACTTTGATACGCTTGGCCGCCATATCCGCAACGCCGCCAACAAGCACGAAGAGGTGAGCAAGCACTTCGGCGACTTCACCTTCAAGCTGCAGCAATACGGCAAGATAAGCTCCGGCGAAGCGCAAGCGGAGCTGCCCGCCCCCACGGAGGAAACGCGATGATACGCCCCGACACGTGGATAGCGCGGATGGCGCTGGAGCACAAGATGATTGAGCCGTTCGCGGAGGCGCAAGCCCGCCAAGGCGTGGTTTCATACGGCGTGTC
>JBBIJQ010000023.1:0-33489 GCA_037445915.1 Planctomycetales bacterium
AAACAACCCACTCTTGCATTCCCTCTCCTGTTTTTGAGCTAAGTTTATGAATATCGGAGCGCGGGTTTAAGGAGCGAATAGCGGATGTAGCCTCCACAATGTTAAAGTCGCACCTATCGGCTAAGTCCAGTTTGCTGAAAACTATTGCATCCGCGGCGAAAAACGCATTACGGTATTTGATGATTTTGTCTTCGCCTTCCGTGACAGAAAGAAGCGTTACCCGCGCCGACTCCCCCAAGTCCCATGATGCAGGGCAGATGAGGTTACCTATATTCTCAATAAAGATGAGATTGAGGTTTTCAATGTCCAATTCGCTTAGCGCAACCCGAATCATAGGCGCAGTTAAGTGGCACGAGCCTTCAGTGTTTAGCTGAAGCGCCGTTCCGCCTACGGCCTCAATGCGCTCTGCATCAGACGTGCCAAAAGGATCTCCGACGATATCAGCGCAGCGAATCCCTTCAGGGAGCCTTCGTAAAGTTTCCTCAAGCAATGCGGTCTTTCCGCTTCCAGGGCTGCTGATTATGTTTAGTGCTGCGATGTGGCGTGATGTTAGCTCGTAGCGGATGGCGGCCGCAACTTGGTCGTTTTTCTCGCTGATGGCTTTCATAACTTTAACAATGACCATCAATTACTCCGTTAACCGGCGTTCAATGTTTCCGCTTACAAGGCTGACGACATAGAGGCTGCGCGAGCTAGACGGCCCCATTGAAACGACTACCCGATCATCGCCTGCTATTGGGCTGTAAGCTAAGGAATGAACAGGTTCAGAAAACCTGGTGACGGCGTAATGCGCGCTGCCGGCAGGGTCCATAACCCACACGTTTCTTACTCCGGTTTGATCGCTAAGAAAAGCGATAGTGCTGCCGTCTGCAGAGAAGGAAGCTGCGGATTCATTGCCCGTTAAAGTAGCCGTTAGGTTTACGTTCACCGGGTTGCTGGAGTCTATGAACGCAGACTTGCTGAATATATCGTTATCTCCACCCTCGTTAGTTGCATAAAGCAACTGGTTATCAAGAAGCGGATGAAAGATAGGCGACCATTCGTCACGGGATGATCTTTCATCCGCGCGGCGGCTAAAGCTGCCATCAGCGTTCATTAAGTATATTCGTGAGTTAGAAGGCAAACCTTCCGAGCGGACAAAGGCGATTATCTGGGAATACGTCCCGCAAAATGCTGGGGAGGTTTCGTTTTCAGGAAGAAAAGTAAGCTGCGAACTTGCTCCAGAAGTCAAGCTGCGCACCCAAACATCCCAGTTGCCAGACACGTCGGAAGCATAAGCTACTAAGCTGCCGTCTGACGAGAAGCTTGGATGCCTTTCGTTAGCTGACGTGTCTGTAACCTGGCTAAGCCCTGAACCGTCCGCATTAATACGGTAAAGGTCGTAACGCCCGCCGATAGCCCGCGAGAAGATAATCGTATTAGCGAATACATTCCACGCCGGCTCAATGTCATCAAACGCGACTGCCGTAGTTCCAGTGCGAAAAGTAACTTGAAAGGGCTGGGATAAATTGCCGGAGTAGTCTTGAACAGGGTTAACAGTGATAACGTAATCCGTATTGGGTATAAACATCCCTGCGAGAATAATCCTCAAAATGTTATCCTCTGCAGCCAACTCTCTTATCTCTAAGGCAGGCTCAATGGCGGCCGAATAGCCGCCTGCAGGAGGGGCTATGGTGTCGGAATACGTAACTTGGACAGCCTGGTTTAGCGGCACGTCAGATGCGCCGTTGCTCGGAATAGATGCAAGCGCAACAGGCGCTGCTTTATCAATTGCCGTTGTGCAAAAGAATGTAAATGCCTCTGCGCTAAGCCTTGTTCCGTCAACCGCAGAAACCCCGGCAATCCGCAAGCGGTAACGCTGGCCGGGCTTAAGTTCCCTGGATGGATACAATCTTACCGATGCGCCATCAACTACAAACTCTATTTCTCCAACGCCGGGAGTAAGCAAAAAAGAGCTAGCACTAATTGATGCCGGGTTTATGCTGCGGGAAAAAGTAATCTCAATTGGCCCGAGTAGCAAAGCTTCTTGCGAATTCAAGTGCGGATTTACGCGAACAACTGTAAATTTGCTCGGAGAAGGATCTAGTACGACCGTTAGCTGATTATCCCCATTGCTCACGAAAACATCTTGGGCAAAAAACACTCCGTCAGCACCTTGGATGCTCAAGTTGTAGATCCCTGGGCTTTGCAGCTGGAAGCTGAAGTTGCCATCGGAATCTGTGTAGGATGTTAGCAGCGAAAGCTGAACAGAGGCGTTAGCCGCAGGCGCGCCGGCAACAGTAGTGACATGGCCTATAAGGGTGGGGGAGCTGGAAGGCGAAGGCTGGCGACCGTGGCCGGAGGCGCATGAAACAAAGAATATCAGCGATGCTAATGCTAAGGGAACGGTCGAGGCCTTCATTTGAGAGTCCCCACCAACAACTCACCAGACTGATTGTAAACGAGTATCCGCTCACCGGCCTTATCAATAAACAACGGCGAATCCTGAAAGTTTGCTCCTAAGTTAACTTCATCAGCCTTTCCAGATTTGATTATGTAAACGCGCTTGTTGCGGGAAACAAGCGCGCGACCATCCTCTAGTAACAGCGCATCTGATGGTGGTAGATCGCCGCCGAGTGCGGGCAGCAAATCGTACGTTTTTACGAGGCAGCCTCCTGTCGTGACTTCGTAAAGTTGAGAAGTGTTGTATGAGAAGGCGAAAAGCTTATCTGCCCTATTCCCCAGCCTTGCGAAAAAACCCTCTGGCTTGTTCAGGGCTTGCCGCAAGTCCAACGATGAAACGAGTTCGCCATTGGAGTTGATGCGAAGTATAAAACCGCGTTCCGTAAGGAGCCAAAAGCCGCCTTTGAAATTAGAGCTGGCAGGAATGACATCTACGGGGCTGCCGTATGGAGTGGTGAGGATGCTGGAAGCAAGCCCGCATGAGCTAATGGAGTTGCCGTCTTTAGAAAACAGGTGCAGGCGGCTGCTTGCTTCATCAAGGATTAGCGCATTTCGGGCCAAGCTAGACACTAAGGTCGGGTAAAAAAGACGGGTTTCTCCAAGCTCGTTGTGGAAGATATCAACCTTGCCGTTTCTGGTATCTATAAAGGCGAAGAGGCCAGACTCTCCTAGCGAAGCGCAGATATGCGTCTCGCCGATAAGCCTGGCCCGGTATATGCTTCCTCCATGCTTTAGGGCTTTTACATCGGATAGTTTTGCTGCCGTGCCTGAGATGCTGGTTGCAGCCAGCCAAGCGGGTAGGCACACTGCAAGTCCTGCGATGAGGCAAATAACACGCACGCTTTCTATTCTACCAGCTTGGGTTACTTAAACAACGCTTTTCAGTTACCGCCAAGAATAGCCTTGACACTTAAGCAGTACCACCTTAGACTGAGAGTGAACCCTGCGGTGTTCGAGGTGCGGGACATCGGACCGAGCCAACACCTTGAGACTAGGGAACCGAAGTCCGTTGCCTCGCGGGGTAATGGCTAGGTGCCCCCCTGTTTTGCAGGCTCGAGGTTCTAACCTGCGACTACGGCACATGCGGGGTTCCTTTCTTCTTTGCTTTGCTGCATCGGAATCCGGCCTCGTTTGTTATAATATGCGCTTATGGATATTCCGGCTCTTAAGGATTCCAATTTCGAGGCCTACATTGAAACAACTCCCAGGCCGGTGCTGGTCACTTTTATCACGCGCGCAAGCCGTCCGGCTAGCGAACAGCTCGCAACCACAATTGACTTGGCAGCGAGCTACGAAGGCGTAATCTCTTTCGCTATCGTAAACGCCGAGGAATCCCCCGAATTAACCGACAAGTACGGAATACTTTCCGTTCCAACTTCGGTATTATTCAACGGCGGTAAAGTGGCAGACCGGTTTGTAGGGCTGGTGAGTAAATCCGCCTTGAGCGAACGCCTTGACGAAGCGCTCAGGAATCTCGTATGAGAACCGTATATCTTGACCATTCAGCAACGACCTATGTCCGGGAAGAAGTCTTGCAGGAAATGCTGCCGTACTTCTCCGAGCAATATGGAAATCCCAGCTCAATACACTCTGCTGGCAGGGATAGTCGGCGTGTGCTTGACGACTGCCGTGAGCGCGTAGCGGCGGTATTGCGCGTCAAGCCAAGCGAGATTATCTTCACCTCTGGCGGAAGCGAGGCGGATAACCTAGCTATCAAGGGGCGCTCCTGGGCAATGCACTCCAAGGGCGATCACATTATCACATCAACAATTGAGCACCACGCAGTGCTTCACTCTTACAAGTGGCTTGAAACGCAAGGCTTTCGTGCAACTTATTTGCCGGTTGACCGTGAGGGCAAAGTCAGCGCTGAGGAGCTTTCCAAAGCGATTACCGATAAGACCATCCTCGTTAGCATAATGGCTAGTAATAATGAGGTCGGCACAATCCAAGATATCTCAGCGTTATCGTCAGCATGCGCAGAGCGTGGGGTTGTATTTCATTCCGACGCAGTCCAGAGCATTGGATATTACGACTTGAAACTGGATTTGCTGCCTATAGACATGCTCACCCTTAGTGCCCACAAGTTTTATGGCCCCAAAGGGGTAGGGGTTCTTTTTCTCCGTTCAGGCACTAAGATTGAGCCCCTCGTGCACGGTGGGTCGCAAGAACGCCACCTGCGCGCAGGTACGGAGAACATCGCTGGAATTGTCGGGCTTACGAAAGCATTGGAGTTGGTGACGGCCGAGATGCCGGCAGCCGTCCCGAGGCTGGTCTGCTTGCGGGATAAGCTGATTGCAAACATTCTGGCGAACATCCCCGACACTGGCTTAAACGGGAGTCATGCACAACGCCTTCCTCACAACGCTAACATATACTTTTCGCGCATTGAAGGTGAAGGAATACTCCTCCAGATGGATTTGTCTGGTATCTACGCATCCAGCGGTTCGGCGTGTACAAGCGGCTCGCTTGAGCCTAGTCACGTCCTAGCGGCGATGGGCCTAGATACAATGCTCATACACGGTTCAGTACGGTTCACATTAGGCCATCGCACTACCGAGTCTGATATAGACTACTTGATTGAGAAGCTTCCGCCGATTATTGAAAAGCTGCGCGCTTTGAGTGCCATTCCTGCATAGACGCGCTAAACTATACCTCTGCAACCGCCCCTGCTTGTGAGGCGATGCAATCTCTAGAGCTAAAGTCCAAAATCGGAGGGTCGTTATGTTTGCGCCTGCAGGTGGTGCATCCCAATCTTGTTCAAACGGTATCGCTCAAGACGTTGAAGCGATTTTGAGGGATTACGACGGGACGCCTGAAGACACTATTATGGTGCTGCAAGACGTGCAGGCCAAGTGTAACTGGCTTCCGCCGGAAGCGTTAGCTATAGTCTCTAAGAAGCTCGGAGTCCCCCTAGCTCAGCTTTACCATATCGGAACTTTCTACAAGGCTTTTTCCCTTGAGCCTCGCGGCAAGCACATACTTCAGCTCTGCATGGGAACTGCGTGCCATGTGCGCGGCGCGGCCCTTATTGCCGATGAATTGAATCGTCAATGGGGCATTAAGCTGGGCAAGACTACCCCTGATGGGCTGATCACGTTTGAAAAAGTTAACTGCCTTGGGGCTTGTGCCATTGGGCCAATTGTAGTTATTGACGGAGGCTATAAAGGTAACATGACTATTAACCGGTCTAATGCCCTTATTAAGCGGCTGAAGCGCGAAGGAGAGGAGGAGGGAGGCGATGCCTAGGCTTCTATCGGCCGAAATGCTTTATGCCTATCAGCTTGAGGCTAAACGCGAGCTTGACAAGTACCCCATAGTTGTTTCGCTATGCCATGGAACCGCATGCTGCGCTATCGGCTCCCGCGAAATTGCAGCTGCGTTTGATGAAGCGTTAGCTGGCGGGGAGAAAGTTAAATTCATTAAAAGCGGGTGCCATGGCTTTTGCGAAGTAGGGCCGCTAGTTGTAGTGCGGCCGTTAGATGTCGTTTATCAACGGGTTAAGGTTTCTGATGTTGATGAGATAGTTGAGAAGTCGCTGCGATATGGCCAAGTTATAGACCGGCTTTTGTACCGCGAATACGGGTGTGATAAGCCTTGCGCTAAAGAGAGTGAGATCCCATTCTACGCGAAACAGCATAAAGTCATCCTGGCGCTAAACAGCTACATTGACCCTAACAGCATTGACGACTACCTTGCTTATGGCGGCTATAGCGCACTCGCAAAGGCGCTCAAGGAGATGTCCCCTGAACAGGTGCTTGATGAAGTCCAAGATGCGCGGCTGAGGGGGCGCGGCGGCGGTGGCTTCGATGCCGGCCGCAAGTGGAGAAGCTGTAAGAAAGCTCAGCCCGGCAAGCCTCATCACATTGTCTGCAATGCTGATGAAGGCGACCCAGGCGCGTTCATGGATGAGTCAATTTTGGAAGGCAATCCGCATTCCGTCATTGAAGGAATGATTATCGGCGCATATGCTATAGGAGGCGCTGACGGGTTCATTTATATCCGAAACGAGTACCCGCTTGCCGTGAAAACGTTTTCCAGCGCGCTCAACCAAGCCAGGGATTACGGGCTGCTTGGAGAGAACATACTTGGTATGGGCCTTAGCTTTGATATCAAAGTATCGCGTGGCGGAGGAGCGTTCGTATGCGGCGAGTCATCTGCGCTATTTCGCAGCTTGGAAGGCAAAGTAGGCGTGCCGCGCGCGAAGTATGTCCACTCGGTTGAGCGCGGCTATCATGATGAGCCAACCAACTTGAACAACGTGGAAACCTGGGCTAACGTGCCTCATATCATTACTAAAGGGGCTAAGTGGTTTCGCGGTTTGGGGACGGAGGGAAGCCCAGGAACAAAAGTGTTTTCCCTCGTTGGAAAGGTGAAAAACACCGGCCTTATTGAAGTGCCGATGGGTATCAGCCTTCGCGAAATTATTTTCGGTATCGGGGGCGGTATAAAAGACGATAAAGCATTTAAGGCAGTCCAAACTGGCGGTCCCTCCGGCGGATGCATCCCAGAGAGCATGCTTGAGATGCCGGTTGACTTTGATGAGCTGACGAAGGCAGGCTCAATGATGGGTTCCGGTGGGATGATAGTGCTGGATGAGGACACTTGCGTAGTGGATGTCGCGCGTTACTTTGTGGATTTTCTCGTTGAGGAATCCTGTGGGAAGTGTTTGCCATGCCGTGAAGGCCTGCGCCAGATGTCTGCTGTGCTTCACCGAATTTGCGGTGGAGATGGCGTGAAAGACGACTTTGAAACGCTGGAGCGAATGGGTAAATCTATCGGCGATTGTTCGCTCTGCGCTTTGGGCGGCTCAGCCCCTAATCCTGTGCTCTCAACTCTTCGCTATTTCCGAGGCGAATATGAGGCACACATTCTGGAAAAACGGTGTCCCGGCGGAGTCTGCACAGCGCTCATCACCTATAGTATTGTCCCTGCGCTTTGCAACGGCTGTGCGGCTTGCGAAAAGTTGTGCCCTACAAATGCAATTAGCTCCATCGCCGGTGAAAAACGCGAGAAAGGAGAGCTTCGCGTAATTGATGAAGTTACATGTGTAAAGTGCGGGGCTTGCCTTGAGATTTGCCCTACCAGGGCAATCGTCAGGAAGTAGGCTTCCTTGCCTGCTCCAGCCCTTCACAAGCTATGTTTATGCTGATATACTATCGTGGCGCTGCGGCTACAGCATGAACCTCGTTTTCGGCATCCGCGAGCGGCCAACAATGTCTTTGAAACCTCGTTTTCCGATGCGAGTTAAAGAGTTGTGATTATTTTCACATTAGGTCGCGGTCATTTCGCGGCCTTTCTGATGAAATAAGGCCGCTGTAGTTGCGTTTCGCAAATACCGCAGAATGCGCTTGTATAGCACGCAGCGATGAACATACAATGTGCCTCAGGGTGGCAAACGAGCCTCGCATTTCTTAAGGAGTCTTGATATGACGCGAACGGAGATGCTAAAGGATGGATGGGTAGGGAAGCTAACCCCGCCTGAGCTTTCGCGTATTTTCCTCAACCATGTTTATGGGCTTCCCGATGGGAAGAGAATTAACCTCTGTATCCAGTGTGGAACCTGCAGCGGCTCGTGCCCGACTGCTCATGAGATGCAGTATTCGCCGCGCGAGATATTTGCAGCGCTGCGTGCCGGGATGCTGGACCGCGTGCTGATCAGCAACACGGTCTGGATGTGCACTTCCTGCTATTACTGCACTGTGCGCTGCCCACAGAAAATCCGTATAACCGACATTATGTATGAGTTGAAGAGACTCGGCATAATGTACGGTTATCCTTCTTCAGGCGCGAAAGCCGCAAAGATGGCGAGCCTTTTTATCAGCTTAACCAACAAGCTAGGGCGCAGCAACGAAACTACCCTAATGATGCAGTACTACCTTACGACGAACCCATTCTCGGCTTTAAACGTAGCCATGAGAGGAATGAAGATGTTCTTTAAGGGTAGAATGCCGCTCCCGTTTGGTGGGCGCGCCATAAAGGGAATCGACCAAATGAAAGCCATTCGGGAAAAACTCGCCGAGCTTGAGGCTAAGAAGCTGGCAAAGGAGAATAGGGGGTAATGGAACTGCTTTATTATCCGGGGTGTTCTGTTGAATACACAGCCAAGATGTACGATAGTTCCGCCCGCGCAGTCGTAAAAGCGCTTGGCCATGAGCTTAAAGACGTGGAAGACTGGAACTGCTGCGGCGCTACTACCTACATGGCTGTCCATGAGCTTGTCTCCCATGGGAACAGTATTCGCAACCTAGCATTGGCGCGAAAAAGCGGCGCAACCGACTTGGTGACCGTCTGCCCGGCGTGTTACCTTACGCTCCTTAAGACGAACCGCTATTTTATCAAGGAGCCCGAGTTCGCCGCTATGATGAATCAAGGGCTTAAGGCTGCCGGACTTGAATACGACGGCGGTCTGCGCGTGCGCCACTTACTTGACGTGCTGGTTAAAGAAATCGGAATAGATGCTATTGCAAAGGCGGTGAAGAAGCCCTTTACCGGCTTGAAAGTCGCTTGTTACCATGGTTGCATGATCACCCGCCCATTCGGGGAAATAGACTCGAAAGAAAAGCCTGATGTAATGGACAGGTTGATACGGGCGATTGGCGCAGAGCCGGTTGAGTACCCGCTGACGGCAAAGTGCTGCGGGGGGATGGTCACGAATACCGAGACGGCGAAGCTTATCCCGAACGTTGCAGCGCTAATTAGCTGCGCAAGTGAAGCTGGAGCGGAATGCATCGCTGTTGCCTGTCCGCTTTGCCACTTAAACCTGGATTTCTACCAGCCTGAAGTAAAAGCCTATTTGGGCAGCAGTACCAACATGCCTATCTTGTACTTCACACAGCTCATGGGGCTTGCATTCGGGCTATCCAAGAAAGAACTCGGCTTTGGCCTTGAATTAGTATCTGCAGACAAGGTGGTCGCGCAATTCGCCTAATGCGCAGGAGCCAATGATGGATATTCCAAAAGGGAACGGCAAGAAGATGAAATCTTTCACCGATGAAGAGCATTACCGCTCAGTCGTTGAAAAAGAGAGGGTAGGCGTCTTTGTCTGCCGCTGCGGAACGAACATCTCGCAGATGGTTAGCATTGATGAAGTCGTTGAGTACTCAAAGACTCTTCCTGGCGTTGTAGTCGCTGTTGAGTACACGTATATGTGCTCAGACCCCGGCCAGGATCTCATCAAGGAGCTTACTGAGAAGCATAAGCTGACGCGCGTTGTCGTGTCATCCTGCTCTCCGCTGATGCATGAGATGACGTTTCGGCTGGCTACTGAAGATGCTGGGCTAAATCAGTTTATGATGCAAATGGCTAACATCCGCGAACAAGTTTCGTGGGTGCATGTGGACAAGAAAGCTGCGACCGAGAAGGCAAAAAACCTAATTCGTGCAGCCGTCCGCCGCGTAGTGTTCCAGCATCCTCTTGAAGTCCGCCGAGTGCCGGTGAACCCGAATACTATGGTCGTTGGTTCAGGAATTACAGGCATTGAGGCTGCGCTGAAGCTCGCAGAAGGCGGGCACAAAGTGTATCTCGTGGAGAAGGAACCCTCTATCGGCGGACACATGGCCAAGTTTGATAAGACCTTCCCAACGCTAGATTGCGCTGCCTGCATCTTAACGCCGAAAATGGTTTCAGTCGGGCGCAACAAGAACATAGAGCTGTTATCGCACACTGATGTTGAGAGTGTCTCAGGCTATGTAGGCAACTTCAAAGTGCGCATTCGCGAGAAGGCGCGTTATGTTGACTTAGTAAAGTGTACTTCCTGCTCCGACTGCGCCGTAATCTGCCCGGTGCGAAACGTGCCTGATGAGTTCAACATAGGCCTAAGCGATCGTACTGCAATCTACCGGCCGTTCGCGCAGGCAGTCCCAAACAAGTACATAATTGATAAGCGCGGCCCCGCGCCGTGCAAAGTAGTCTGCCCGGTTAGCCAGGAAGTCCCAGGTTACTTGGTCCTGATAGCTGAAGGCAAATACAAAGAGGCTGTGGAAGTCATCCGCCGGGATAATCCGCTTCCATCGGCTTGCGGCTGGGTTTGCTACCACCCATGCGAGAAATGGTGCGAGCGCGACCACGCTGATAAGAGCGTCTCAATACGCGACCTGAAGCGATTTCCGCTGGAATGGGCGGCGAAGAACAATGTTGATGTGAATCCTCCTCCTCCGGCTGTGCGCAAAGATGAAAAAATAGCCGTGATAGGCGCAAAGCCAGCAGGCATCGGCGCAACCTTCCAGCTTGCGAAGATGGGATACTCGCCAACCCTGTTTACTCCTGACGCACTCAAGGAGCTTGGGCTTTCTAGCCGCGTCCCTGATGAGATGACGCTGCTGGATATTGAATACTTGAGGAAGATGGGAGTTACCATCTCTGATGATAAAGGTCTAACCTTTGATTCTCTCAAAGCGGAAGGATACAAAGCAGTTATCATCGCGCGAGGCTGGGAAGAGGAAAAGAAGGGAGCAGTTGACGCCTCTGTCGGCAACTGCGGTGGTGTTGAGTTTAAGATTGTAGATGCAGTTACCGGCGAAACTACTTTGCCGGGCGTTTTTGCCGCAGGTTTAGTGCCGGCTAATCCTGTCATGGTTGTGCATCCGCTTCGCAGAGGCATGGACCTAGCGAAGGTCGTAGACGCTTTTGTTCGCGGCGCTGACTACGCCAAAGTCGTTGAGCCGATGGGCGATCCGGCAGAGTTGAAGCGCGAGAAATTCATCAATCCTGCATGGAAGATCGACTACTCAAATGTCCCACGAGCTGGCCGCGAGAAGCTCTACGAGAAAGGCTTTTCTCCTGATCCTGCTGCGATTGAGGCTTTTGCGAAGCGCGAAGCTGCCCGCTGCCTAACCTGCGGAGTTTGCGTTGAATGCTGGGAATGTTCGCGTGTTTGCGGGCCATTGGCTATCAACCACAATGAAGGGGATGTTATCCGCGAAGTAGAGGTTGGCAGCATTATCATTGCGACTGGTTTCAAGGTCTTTGATGCTTCGCTAGCTTCGCAGTATGGCTATGGTCGCTACGACAACGTCTATACATCGCTGGAGTTTGAGCGTATCACTCATGCTTCCGGTCCAACTGCTGGGAATATACTAAAGAAAGACGGGACCGAGCCTAAGGCAATAGCGCTGCTGCATTGCATCGGAAGCCGTGACAAGCACTATAACGAGCACTGCTCCCGCGTGTGCTGCATGTACAGCTTGAAGCTCGCCCATCTAATCAAGGAGAAGAACGAGCACTGCGAAATCTATGAAATGTACATTGACATGCGGTGCTTTGGAAAGGGCTATGAAGAGTTTTACAACCGCCTGCTCAACGAAGGCGTTCAGTTCATCCGAGGCAAAGCGGCCGAAGTAAGCGATTTTCCGTCATTACCGGTTAAGAATAACGGCAAGGCCGAGAAGGGGAAGCTCTACGTTCGTTGCGAGGATACACTCCTCGGCGTTCCCCGTGAAATTCCCGTGGATATGGTCATCCTTGCTGTTGGGCTTGAGCCTGCCGCAGACCAGGCGAAGATACAGCAGCTTTTCAAGATATCACGCAGCTTTGACGGCTTCTTTCTTGAAAAGCACCCGAAACTTGCGCCGGTCAATACTGCCAGCGACGGCATATTTATCGCAGGCTGCGCCCAGGGCCCGAAAGACATTCCTGACAGCGTCGCACAAGGTGCTGCGGCTGCTGCGGCGGCTATGTCTTTGCTGCACGCTGGCGAAGTTGTCTTGGAACCGACTACGGCGCATATAGAAATTTCTCTTTGCACAGGCTGTGGCACTTGTCTTACGGTCTGTCCGTTTGACGCAATCCACCGTAACGAAGTTACCCGCCAGGCGGAAATCAACGAAGCGCTCTGTAAGGGCTGCGGAACTTGCGTCGCCTGCTGCCCGAGCGGCTCGGCCCAGCAATGGGGCTTTGATGATATCCAGATTGTTCAAGAGCTGAACGCTCTCCTAAGCGTATAAGGCTCGGACCGTTTTTCAAGGAGAACGGATATGTCTGAAACTGTAACTCAAGCTCATGCGGCGAAGGAAACTTGTCCTGGCGGCGCTTTTGAACCGCGCATCATCGGCTTTCTATGCTGGTGGTGCTCGTATACGGGGGCTGACCTTGCCGGTACGAGCCGCATCAAATACAGCCCTAACGTGGAAGTCATCCGCGTCATGTGCTCCGGCCGAGTTGACCCGACTTTTGTGCTGCACGCGCTTGCAGGCGGCGCAGACGGGGTGCTTATTGCTGGCTGCCACCCAGGGGACTGCCACTACATCAACGGCAATATGAAGACGGCTGCCCGTTTCCCGCTGCTGATGAAGCTGCTGAAGCAATATGGGATTGAAGAGGCGCGTGTTCAGATGGAATGGGTATCCGCATCCGAGGGCGAGAAGTTTGCCCAAGTCGTGGACAAGATTACTGAAGATGTCCGCAAGCTCGGGCCGCTTAACTGGAATTCGGTCGTAAGCGAATAGAGGTTTCTATGGAAGCTACAAAAGAGAAACTTAAGCTGGCGTTTTACTGGGCAGCATCCTGCGGCGGCTGTGAAATATCGCTGCTAGAGATTGGCGAAAGAATACTGAAGGTCGTTGAAGTCGCCGACCTGGTGTTTTGCCCCTGCCTTGTTGATACCAAGTATAAAGACATTGAAGTGATGCCTGACGGAGCGCTGGATGTCACATTCATAAACGGTGCGATACGCAGCTCAGAAAATGAGCATGTCGCCAAACTCCTTCGTAAAAAGAGCAAAGTGCTCATCTCTTACGGCTCCTGCGCATGCGACGGCGGGATTCCTTCGCTGGCTAATTTGTTCACGCTGAAAGATATTAAACAACACGCTTACCATGAAACTGATAGCACGGATAACCCCCAGCGTGTTGAACCGCTGGTCAAGCATACAGAGAATGGCTACGAACTGGCGCTGCCTGAACTGTGGAACACGGTGCGAAAGCTAAATGATATTGTGCGGGTCGATTACTACATCCCCGGGTGTGCTCCTGCTGCTGAGACTACCTGGAACGCAATTGAACAGCTTCTTACTGGCGCGCTGCCCCCCTTAGGGAACGTTATTGGCGCAGGCAAGAAAGCTGTATGCGAAGAATGTCCCTACACAAAGAAAGACGAGCGTATCACCGAGTTCCATCGCCCCCACTTGTTCAGGGCTGACGGCGAGCAGTGCCTGCTGGAGCAAGGCCTTGTGTGCCTTGGCGCAGCGACTAGGTCAGGTTGCGGCGCACAATGCTTGCAGTGCGGCATGCCCTGTCGCGGCTGCTACGGAGCGCTGCCTGATGTTGAGGACATGGGCGCAAAGATGATTTCCGCCATCGGTTCGCTGGTCGCCAGCAACGATGAAGAAGAAGTTAAGGCTGTTATGGGTCAGATAGAAGATCCGGCAGGAACGTTGTACCGCTTTACTTTGGCTAACTCACTATTAGTGAGGAGGAAGAGCGATGGGTAACCGAGTAACTATTGACCCCATCACGAGGCTGGAAGGCCACGGGAAGATTGAGATATTTCTAAAAGACGACGGCAGTGTTGACAACGTCTTTTTCCAGGTTCCTGAGCTTCGCGGCTTTGAAAAATTCGCGGAAGGCAGGCCGGTGGAGGAGCTTCCTCGCATAACAAGCCGCATCTGCGGCGTCTGCCCAGAAGCGCATTCAACCGCGTCTGCGAAAGCGTGTGACGCAGTCTATGGCGTGACGCTCCCACCAACTGCGGCGAAGCTGCGCGAGCTGCAATACAGCGTATTCTACGTAGGAGACCACACAACCCACTTTTATGCGCTTGGCGGCCCTGATTTCGTTATGGGCCCCGACGCGCCACCTGCGCTGCGTAACATTATCGGAGTTATCGGCAAAGTAGGCTTAGAGCTTGGTAGAGAAGTGATCCGCACACGCATGGAAGCGCATGAGATTGCAGGGATGCTTGGCGGAAAACGTGTTCATCCTGTTAACCTAATCCCCGGCGGGATGAGCAAGGGCTTTGTCAAGCATGATGAACATAAGCGCGTCTTAGAAATCACTGAGCGCTTCGTTGAGTTCGCTAAACACACAATGAAGATATTCAACGATATTGTTCTTGCAAACAAGGACTACGTTGACCTCATCTTATCCGACCCTTACCAGCTTGCCATTAACAATATGGGCTTGGTTGACGCCAACAACAAAGTCAACTTCTACGACGGCAAGGTGCGCGTTACAGGCGTTGACGGTAAAGAGCTTTTCAAGTATTCCCCGAATGAATATCTTAACTTCGTTGCCGAGCGCGTTGAACCTTGGAGCTACCTGAAATTCCCATACTTGAAGCAAATCGGCTGGAAGGGCTTCGTTGAAGGCCCCGGCACATCTGTTTACCGCGCAACACCACTTTCCCGCCTGAACGCTTCAGACGGCATGGCTACTCCGCTGGCCCAGGCCGAATATGAGCGCATGTATAGCACTCTCGGCGGGAAGCCTGTGAACTCCACGCTTGCGACTCACTGGGCGCGCTGCGTGGAAATTATGTACGCTGCTGAAAGGGCATACGAGCTTGCGCGCGATGCTGATATTACAGGTCCCGACTATCGCGTTATACCTACGGCTACGCCAAAGGAAGGCATCGGTATTGTTGAAGCTCCTCGCGGCACGCTGACGCATCATTACGTCACCGATGAAAAAGGCATTGTCGTCCGAGCCAACCTGATCGTTGGAACAACTAATAATAACGCTCCTATCTGCATGTCTATCAAGAAGGCTGCTCAAGGCGTGATAAAGGCCGGCAAGGACATTACTGAGCCGATGCTGAATAAGGTGGAGATGGCTTTTCGCGCATACGACCCGTGCTTTGGCTGCGCAACGCACTCGCTCCCCGGTCAGATGCCGCTGGTCGTCAATCTGAGAAACGCCGACGGAACTCTGATTCGTTCTTTAAGTAGGCATTAACCCTGCTGGAAAGTATAATTGGAAGGCACTCATTGGAGTGCTTACGCCTGCTGCAGACAGCCGATGCTGCTGCGGCAGGATGGGAGCGATGGAGCGAATACTAATCTTAGGGGTAGGTAACCCTATACTATCTGATGACCGAGCCGGGCTTCTCGTAGCTGAGAAGCTGGCTTCCGCTTCGCTGGAATGCCCCAACTACATCGTCGCCTTAGAAACAGCGACCGAAGGCGGGCTGGAATTCCTTGAAAAACTTGAGCACTTTGATAAAGCCATAATTATTGACGCGATGGTCTCCGGCGAATTGGAAGTCGGGGAGATAAGGGAGTTGCAGTTAGAAGACCTTCAGCAGACTTCCAATCTCCTTTCAAGCCACGGTATTAGCCTAAAAACGGCAGTGGAATTCGGGCGCAACCTGGGGCTAAAAATGCCATCTGCCATCCGCATTTATGGCATTGAGGTTAGCGACAACCTCACTGTTTCCGAAGAAGTAAACCCAAGAATAGAAGCCGCAACCGAACATGTGGCAAACCTCATTCGTGTTTCATTACGGGATGGCCAGGAATGGTAGTCCCATTTTCATACCAAATAAAGCGCGGTTCAAGGCCTATGGAGGTAACTCAATGAAGAACATTTCAATTTTGATTGTGCTGCTTGCAGCACTCGCTCTTATGTCCTGCGGAGGTAAAGGTGTCTCACTGCAGCCTTCGGTAGGAAGCGATGGATTTAGCGCCATCAAGCTTACGATGATCGCCGATGACGGCAAGACGGCAATCCCGGTTAGCGAGCCGTTCAAACTTGCTGTCGAAGGCAACAAGGTATGCGTGAACGCTGAAGGGCTAGAAGGCCTGGAGCGTTCATACTTCCGCGTTGTCTATCCTGCATCTTCCATGTCTCCACTGGAGGCTAAAGCGGCCGGGTTGGTATCGCCCGACTCCACGGTTTCGCTTTGCTATACCGGCAAGGAAGGCGAGGTTATCCTTGGCTTCTCAACCATAGCGGGCAAACAGCTGGTCACTGGTAGCGGAACCCTCTTTGAGGTTACTTTCACTGGCCGTCCGTTTGACGCTTCCAAAGTCGGCGCGGCAGCTCCAAGAGGCTCTCAAAACCGGGTTACGGATTTAAATATCCAGCCCGTAAGCGAGACTTCTTACAGCCTCACATGGACCGAGAGGAACACCGGCGACTACAACGTAGACGGCGACGTCAACATCGCGGACATTACGCCTATCGCATCCAACTTTGGAAAGCGCGTAAATGATGGCGTTAACGACATTCGCGAGCGGCCGGTTGACGGCGACGGAGATAACAATATCGGCATTGGAGATATCACTCCTTTGGCGATGAATTACAGCAACCACCTAGACGGTTATATCGTTTACCGCCGCGAAGGAATCTACAACGCCTTCGCTCCAATCTCATCCCTGATACACCGCGAGCTTAACAACGGAGATGGCATCCTGCCGACCTATCTTTATAATGACACTGCCGCACCTACCGGAGTTTATGTCAGCTATGAAGTTCGGCCGGTCGATAACCGAGGTGCAACGCCTATTGAAGGCACCGGCTCTCGCAGTAACCAAATAGACTCAAACGCTTTTCCAGGCTTGATGTATGAGTTTTTAGCTGCTGACCCAGCAGCAATGGGCGTTGAGGAGCTTGCGCAAATCTTTGAGACATACCTGTTTCTATTTGGCGGGACTCAGCTCGGCGTTGTTGACGATTCAGATAATGAGCTGAGCAGCAATGTTGTGCTGGAAGAGAACTTGATGTCTTTGCGCCATTGTGGGGCTATCTCGCTTGCACAAGCTTGGCAGCTACAGGCGGGCGCAGAACAGTACACGCTTGGTGAAGTGCTAAGCGTGTTTATTGCTGAGATGGCTTGGGACTCCACGCCTACGGTAGATGAGTTGATTTCTCTCCAACAAGAGAAAGTAAATGAGGCTTGGGCAAGCCTGGCTAGCGACCCAAGCTCTTGGGCGATTGTACTTCAGTATAATCAAGGAGATTTACTTAACGAGATAGCTCCTGCGTTGTCTCCCGACACTCCGCTTAGCTTTTTTCAAGCTTGGGCTCTGGCTGTCTCATTCATGAGATGGGTTGATACAGAAGGGAAAGCTACATCTGCTTACGAGAATGTTTTAACCTTCTATCCCAATATGCCGGGGACATTCGACGATGCTGGAACCCTTTCCAGACGGCTGTATAATCAGTGGACTAGCACTTCCTTCAACTGGCGCGTGCTCCAAGCTGGGGCGGGCGGTGGGATGTCATGGCTATTGGGTGCAAGCCCGCATGTTATTGCAAAGATGGCTGTTTTCTCTTTTTTAGTGAAGCCATTGGCAGGCTGTGCGTACGATATTGCCAACAATGCCCTAAGCAATTTTAGCACTCCAGTAATGATCTCTGCAACTGTTGACCCAGAACCATATGATACTTCACCCGCAGGTTCGTTATTCAACGTTACTATCACCTGGAAATCAAACGTCCCGTTAGGCGGCAATGGCGGTCCGGGATTTGAAGTTGTTGTAGCTAAAAGTGCTGATGGTCCTTGGCTTCGTAATTCGGTTTCTCATGACTGGTTTAATGGAAATGTGCTAGATCCGCCTACAGACTTAGGCGGAGGATTATATTCCGTTAAAGTGCGTGCAATCGCAGGAAGAACGAATACCTATAAAGTCCAGCGACGTGATATTCGGTGGGGACCGGACAATGTTGTTATGTCGGGAAACTCAATCGTAGTGAACATCCCAGCTGGCCCATCAGTTATCGGATTAGTTCGCGACACCGAAGACAAGCCCTTGCCTAACATTAACGTTGCGACTAGCGATGGTACTAAGACTTGGACCGCTAAGACTGATTCTAATGGACGCTTTCAGCTAGTGGACATTACGCCTGGGCAGAGAGTAGTTTCCTTTTCCGCTCGTGGTTTTTCTACTCATCTGGAGCAAGCGCTTGTTGGGTGGAATGTGCACGCGCTGGACATAGTTCTGCCCGCATACGTCGGTGACGTGACGCAGCCGCCTGTAATTGACCCGTTTGAATATAACCAGTCCGAAACGGACGTTACGAACGGCCTCGCGAACATCACAGGCCGCGTTATGAACCTTGACGGCCCGAAGATCATTCTCATCCAAAATGGCCAGGAGAACCTGCTGGAAGTGGATACAAGCGGCTATTTGAACTACCGCGCTGTTCTCGTCCCCGGCCAGAACAAGTTCAAGATACGCGCTGTAAACGCCTTGGGTGAAACAATCTCAGAGGAGCTCACAATAGTTTTCGCTGCGACCTTCCTGTTCCGTGTAACGCTCACATGGAACCAGGGCGGCGGTAGCGACATTGACCTCTACACCAAAGACCCGAGTGGCGATGTCAGCTACTACAGCAACAAGGGTATTAACTCAGGCAGCCTGGATGTGGACAACACGTCCGGCTACGGTCCTGAAAACTTCACATGCAATTGGGATGCCGGCTCAGGAAGCCCAGAAGTCGGCAGCTACCAGGTGGGAGTAAACTACTATTCAGACCGCCAGGCTGATTCAGGCGCAGATCCTCCAATACTTCCTCGTCCGGTAGGATGCTCTATCCGCGTCGTCCTCAACCCGCAGACTCCGCAGGAACAGACGCTGTTCTACAGCGGTAGCGTAACCGTGCCGAACAGCGGCAGCGACTGGTTTGGCGGCGGCGGCTCATGGTGGAATCCCGTTTCTATAAGCGTTGACGCCTCAGGCGTCGCATCTGTAAGTTAGGACATCTGAAGTATTCGCTACAAGCGCTCCGGCCTTTGGGCTGGGGCGCTTTGCTTTAAGTCTGCTATCATCTACGCGTGCGCTTGAGGTATGAAGAAACGAGCCCGCGCTTTGGCGGTTGGCATTTCACGCTGCCGGCAGTGTTCTGCATAATTAGCTGGATACTCCTATATTCCACGACCTTCACAGGTTCGCTCCTGCCATCTCGCACGCTTGTAATGCAGGCTATCTATACAGTGCTGGGTGTTGGTGTGTATCTGCTTATTTCACGTGTGCGCGTAGGCATTCGCCCGGCGGTGTGGTATCACCTTTTCTATCCCATTTTCGGGCTGCTTCTCTTGACCCTCATCGTAGGCTGGGCAGCGCACGGCTCCCGACGATGGCTAAAGTTTGGCGACCTTACTATCCAGCCTAGCGAGTTCGCTAAGATATTCGCCATTTTCCTGCTCGCCTACTTTCTCAGCGAATACTTGATGTCCGAGGAGGGGCGGCGCTTCATTACAGCCTGCGGCGCCTTGTTTGCATTAGCCTTGCCCATATTGCTCCAGCCCGACCTCGGCACAGCGATAGTTTTCCTCTTCCTGCTCATCACGCTGCTTTGGGTGAAACCTGTCCCGCGCCGGTATATCGTAGCCATATTTGTCGCTTTGGCTATCGTTGCTGTCCCTGGTTGGTTTGTCCTGAGAGACTACCAGAAAGCGCGCATACTTACGTTTATTCAGCCTGAAAGAGACATTCTTGGATCCGGCTATCACGTTCACCAAAGCAAGATAGCCATTGGGTCAGGGGGCATCTGGGGTAAGGGCTTCTTGAGCGGCACGCAGACGCAAGGGCAGTTCATTCCCGTGCAGGCCTCCGACTTTATCTTCACGACCGCTGGGGAAGAGTGGGGGTTAGTCGGAGCTCTGGTTATCCTAGGACTCTATGCAGCGTTCTGCGCCCGCATATTCGCCCTTGCGCAGCGTGTTTCAACAGACTACCAACGCCTGCTAGCGTATGGCGTGTTGGCGGTCTTCGCCTTCCAGGTATTCATCAATGTAGGGATGACTCTAGGCCTTACGCCTGTTACTGGTATTCCGCTGCCATTTCTCTCAGCAGGCGGCAGCTCCATGCTTACCATGTGGGCGCTTGCCGGCATCCTCGCAAGCCTGGAAAAACACCTCCCGGCAGGGCGGTAAAGTTATTCCCACAAAGGCTTTCCCGGTAGCGTGGAGAACGTCGCTTCAGGAACGCCTAAGAGATTTAGGATAGTCGGCGCGACATCCAGCATGGCGCCGCTTTGATATTTATGCGCAGTGTCGTTCACCGCGAAAAACGCGTCGGGCGCATCGTTGTGCTGCTTCTTGCCTTCGTCAAAACCGTGGTCGGTTACTACTACTAGGAGAGTTTCATCCAGCAGCTTGAGCTTCTCAAGCCTGGCTGTAACCGTTCCCAGCCAGGCGTCGCAAGTTATGATGGCGTTCCCATACTCAGCGCTGTTCTCGCCGGACTTATGCCCAGCGGAATCAGGGTCCGCGAAGTGCGCGAAGATGGCGAAACGGTTATGCGGGGCGTATTCGCGTAACATGCCAATTAGCAGCCTACCTACTTCATCGGCGTTGCGGGGCGTGTCGCCGAGCCAAACATCATATCCTGCACGTGAAAAGTGCCACGGCTCACCCTCGCCGGTGTTGACGGTCTTGCCATTCACCGTAAAGCTTACATTCGGGCCAACAGAGCCGACATTATGGCTTTTGCCTGCGATAAAGCCAGTGAACACTTTCCGGTCGCTTATCACTTCCAACCTTTCGCATATTGTCGCGCCCTTGGGCATCGGGCGGTATTCCGCGTTGCTGTATATTCCGCTCACCTTTGCAGCAAGCCCCGAATTAATCTGCGCCCAGCCCGGCTTGGTACAGGTCTTGTGGTCAGTAATCACAATGTGGACTAAGGCGCCATTAGCTTTGAGTTTAGCTAGGTTAGGGAGCTTGCCAGCATCAAGTAGCTCGTTTAAATGGTTCCACTGCACGCCGTCCCAGCCGATAAGAAGCAGGTTTTTCGCTGGCGTGTATGGTGCGGCGCTAGCTTGCGCCATTGCTTCAACGTCTGCCGGTGGGCGAGACAGCGCGCAGGAAGCAATGACCGCGCAGGCGATAATGGCTATGCGTATTATCTTGCGCATCTTCCCTCCAATGCGTGAAATGCCTGCAGGCGCGCTTGCTAGAAGCGCTTCATGCATGAAGCGCTGTGCAGCTAAAACAGCGCGACTGCTAGTCTTCTATGCGCTCAATGTTGGCGCGGGGCACTTTGACCAGCTTGCCATTTTCCAGCTTAACCTCAAGGACGCGCACCTTGGTTTCGCTCTCAACGCGCTCTAACGCCGGGGTAAGCTCGGTAACGGTCCCAAGCATGCCGAAATAGGGCTCGCGGATAATGCGCACATGGTCGTCGATTTGCACGGCATGCGCAGCTTCGTGCTCCTCTTCGGTCATCGTAGCCCATTCATTCTGCGCAAATGGGATAATAACTTCGGGGCGAATAACGCCTGCGCGGATCTGTGTCGCACCTGAAATGGACGCGCGATTGCCGTCGCGCTCCTTAAGGAGATCAAAAGTCTTCTGCGCCATAGGTATTTCGCCAAAGCCCTCGGTCATTACGAGTGTGAGCCCTATCTGCTCATGGCCTGTTATGGCAACGCCAAGGTCGTACCCTAGGATACTGCGCACATCAGAGTCGTGAAATCCGCCAACGATGATGCCTTTTATGCCAATGTCGCGTGCCTTTTCGTAAGTAGCTAGTGACAAGTGCTTGCCGCCTACAAGTATCTTGCCCGAATACTCGGGTTTCAGCCTGTCCGGCGTAAGCACGTCTGTCGGGGCATCAACGGCTACCTTTATGTCGCCCCAGGTTTCCCCGCCAATTCCGAAAATGCCCTGTACAAAGGAGCAAAAAGTCTCCATCTCAACGCCTACGCTAGGGAGAATGCGCGTGATGCGCCCGTCAAAGTAGGCGTGAACTTGCACTGGTTGAGGTGGCTCACGCAGCACGACCTGTCCGGTTATCGCCGAAATGTTCTCTACGACGCCGTCCATAGGCGCCTTTATCACAGTCTTAAGGAACGAAAGGCCAAGGAACGGTTTGTTTTGCGCGAGAGGCTGGTCTTTCTTGAAGGCTTCGCCTTCTTTCACCAGCATGTAGTCGCGGATTTCCTCAGGTTCAATCCCAAGCTGGTTCACGACGTTAACAATCGTAACTGGGCCGGGAAGATTGGTATGCGCAACTACTTCTTCGGCGCGCACGACATCGCCGACTTTAACGAGAACCTCGCCCTTCAAAGGAAGGGAGCGATCGCGAGTTAGCCTTGTCCGACGCGTTACGCGCAGACCTGGCGTGTATGCATGAGCCACTTTAATGTACCTCCGAAAATTAGGCGCGACTTATGCGCGTAAACTACTGGAGCGGCGGGGCAGGAAAATTACCCTCATTCTTGGGGAACAGAACGTAATACGCCGCCCACATCACAAAGAACATGAACGGCATCGTAACGAGAACGCCAATGCCGAAAAGCATGCCTCCAACTGCGTTAAGAATCCCAAGCACAAGGATTAGGGCGAGCATCGTCCAAAACTCCTCTTTCACGCGCGCCCAGCTGGCCTTCATGGCGCTGACTGCATCCATATCCCTGTCTACGATGAGAAAGAAGGTCATTGACCACAGGATCGCCACAACTATGCCGGGGATGACAAGCAGCAAGCTCCCGACGGCAACTCCCAGGTAGACGAGGATAAAAGCAACCCACATGTTCCCGAGTTTGTTCAGGTGCTTAAGAAAGTCGCCGAACTCCACAGCCTCGCCATGATAGAGCTTTTTCATAACCTCAAGATAACCCGCAATCCAGGAAGGCACCACGATGATGCCGACGATGATGATGCTAAGCAAAAACGCCCCAATCGCGTAAACGAGCGTCCAAACGATGGCCATCCCGATCTGGGCCATCAGCTTCTCCCAACCCAGTGAGAACACTTCGTTGAAATCCAGCTTATTCATAATACTCCACCATCCCCTTAAAGATTTAAATACCCGCGCTTCCCGATTACTGAACCCCTGATAAATCGGGATAAGCGTTCAAAGCCTGAAACCAAGCAAGTAGCTGTTTCCGGCGATCGTCGTGGTTAGGCGATAGGTAAATCGGGCGGCCGCGCCCATCAAGCACCACGCCGACAACGCCGCCTGAAAGAGTAACCTTTACTGACTTGCCCTTTCCATCGCCGAGGTCAAAGCTGCGTGTTGGATGAAATTCGCCTTCAGCAGTCTCGCCGACGCCGAGTTTCGGGAACAACTTCAGCTCGCCAAATTTGAGCTCGTTCTCGTCAACAGAGCCGTCTGGCCACGTAATCTTGTAGGTGCAGATGCGATCGCCGGGCCTTGCCGCGCCGACTGGCACGACCGCTGACCCCAAGTATATCATGCAGTCGCGGTCAAAAACTTCTGTTGCTGCCTCCTCATGCACTCGCGATAAAACGCCGAGGTGCGGCATCATAAAGATGCTATCTACGGCCAGGATGGTAAACCCTTCAGGCAGGAAGGAATCCAGCAGCAATAGCATTGACTGATTGCGGCGCGGCGCGTGGCTAAGCACACCGCCGGAGCCTACCAGCAGGTCAAGCTTCATCATCCTGATAAAGCTTTCGCCTGAGGCTGCTTGTGTGAATGTGTCGGAGATGCCGCGCTCCTGCTGGACGCCTTTCAGGCCCACAGCCAAGCTCTTGTGCTGGACGAAGGACAAGCGCAGGGCTTCGCGTGCCAGGCCATGCTCAATCAGCAGCGACGACAGCGACTGAGGGATAGTTGTCGGGCGGATCATCTTGTTCTTGATTTGATTGCGAAGCCACTGTTCTTCCACGTCAAAAGGAACCCAGCGCATAACGTTCTCAAATCCTGCTTCCGCCAACACGTTGCTGACCGAATAGCTCATGCCCAGGTTCGCCGATACGCTGCGGTTAAAGACTCGCTGACCTTCAACTTTGAAGTCGCTGAACACGTCAGTCGTCGCGCCGCCGATATCAACGCCGATGACATTCATGTTTTTCTTGCGGGCGATTGTCTGCATAATAACGCCCATCGCGGCGGGAGTGGGCATGATTGGCGCCCCGACCCAGTCCATAAGCTTGTTATAGCCGGGAGCCTGCGCCATTACGTGCTCTTCAAACAAGTCCTGGATCTTCGCGCGCGCAGGGAACAAGTTCTCCTGTTCCAGGGTGGGGCGGATGTTGTCGGTGACTGTGAGAGCCGTTCTAGCGCCAAGCGTAGTTTTAATCTGCTCACGCGCGTCTTGGTTGCCTGCGTAGATGACTGGTAGCTGGTAGGTGATGCCAAGTCGCGGCTTCGGGTCGGCGGCTGCGATGAGCTCCGCCATTTCAGCGACATGGCTGACTGTGCCGCCATCAATGCCGCCGCTGAGCAAAATCATATCCGGGCGCAGGCGGCGGATGCGTTCTATGCGCTGGTGGGGAAGCCGGCCGTCATTGCTTGCGAGAACATCCATTACTATTGCGCCGCCTCCAAGTGCGGCGCGCTGCGCGCTTTCACCCGTCATTGACGCAACCACTCCGGCGACCATCATCTGGAGACCGCCGCCCGCCGAGCTTGTGCTTATGTAAATGTCGGCGCCGGTGTTGCCTACTGCCGGGTAAATAATGTTTCCCTGATCATCAAGTATCCTGCGCCCTGATAGTTCTTCCACTTCTTGAATGGAGTTGAGAACGCCCTTAGTTACATCCTCAAAAGGAGCTTCCACGGTAGTAGGCGCCTCGCCGCGAAAGGTTTGACGAAAGCCTTCTTCCTTCTTCTCAATGAGAATGCACTTAGTAGTTGTGCTTCCGCAATCGGTCGCGATGATAACCTTGATGTCTTCAGGGTTAACCTTCTTATATTCCTTCATTAACGAGAATCCTCCGTGGCGTTCACAGGCTTCTCCGGCGGATAATCCTGCAACCGCTTTTCAATTCTAACGATAAGGGCTTCAATTGAAGCCCTCTTTTCCAGAACCTCCTGGACGCGATTGTAAAATGTAGCATCTAGACTGAATCCAAGCAAGGGGGCGGTGGCAAGGTTCACTCCGTCAACTGCTATCCCCAGGAGTGGCTTGAAAAACAACATCGCTTGCGAGCCGATGTAATTCAATGGCCTGATGCTCTCCAGGAAAAGAATGGCTGGTACTGCCATGCTCATTTTTACAACCCGCTCGGCGAGCTTTTCCAGCGTTTCAATTTCCTCAGGGCTGAGTTCGTCTTCCGTCCCCTTCTCGACAGCGAAGGCGTAACTCAGGCCCGCCTTCATGCGCGTCCAGAAGCTATCCTTACGCTTCAGGTTTGATAAATCGTTTGGCATAAGAGATTATTAGTTCGCGATTACCATTACCATACAAAAGGAAATGCCCCCTGAACGGGTCAAGGCCGCTAGGGCGCCTCATTGAGGTGAGAAAAATACCATTGTTGTGAACGTATAAATTCCGGTAATGCTGCCAAAGCCGGAAGCTTGGTACCCCGATAAAGCGCACGGTCACACCCTTGACATCCATCTTGTATCCAATTGGAACAAGGAGCGAAAGGGTCATTCCAAACATAAAAAGTGCCGAGACAAAAACAAACAGCCCTAAAGCAGGGTCGCTGTAATAGCAGAAGTAAACGAGCAATACTACGGCGCAGTCAATCAAAAAGACCAGCATGGTCTTTTTGGGCTGCTCCTTCCAAGGTTGGTATCTCCAAATAATAGGCTCTAACTGAGCCTGTCCTGCTTCCATAGACGCGCATATTATAGACCCTACAGGCTGTCCATCCAATGCTGGCTATTTTCTTAGTTACTTGTGCTAGACTCTGAAAGGGAAAGGAATGCGCGCACGCGTTCTCGTTTCAATTCTGCTTTTGCTGGGGCTGATGCTGGCGGCCTTGGTCTACTACGGCCATCGATTTGTTGAAGAAAGCGTTTTTGAGCAGTATTTGGATCTGCAGACTAGCACAAGTGAGATGGTTTCCAACGTATTCGCCAAGTTCATTGATTATTCCATCCGCGACCTTCAAGTCCTAGCGAAAGATAGGGATATCATTGACTTGAATGAAGCTGGCAAAGCAAAACTCCAGGGGCTGCCATCAGTGATTGGCGGCTTCGTGGGGAGCGTTACCCGCGTAGATGCAGAATTGCGTATTGAGTATACATACCCGGAGAATACTGGCGTTATCGGAAAATACGTTGGTGACCAGCCCCATAACAAGCTTCTACTGAAGGAGATGAAACCTGTAATCGGCAAGCCTTTCCTGGCAGTCCAAGGTTATCGCGCCCTTCCGCTCTGCCAGCCTATTTTCAAAGGTGGCCGTTTCGATGGGGCACTGACTTTACTGCTGCGAGTGGATTGGTTAGATCAAGTATTTTGGAAGCCGTTACGGCTTGTAGGTGACGATGGCATTGCCGTTTTGCTGGATAGCGACGGAGTAGTCTTCTGGTCGCAAGGATTTCCTGTAGTTGGGACAAGCTTTGCTCAAGGCTCAAAGGCGGCAAAGGAATACGAACAGCTTGCTGCAAGCTTAGCTATGCCCACTAGCGAGCTTCCGCTCTCGTTTCGGACGAAACTGCCTGGGAAGTCTGGGAATTGGGTCGTCGCTGTAAATAGCATCCCTCTAAGCGGCCAGAACTGGCATCTCCTCAGCGGAATTCGCGACGAAGCCCTCACAGCTTCGGTTGCGACTTACCGCACGATTGTCCTCGCCAGCGCAGCTATCGTCGTCTTCTTAGGGCTGCTGGCAGGCATGTATTTTATTGAGACGCGCAAGCAGTTTCTAGCTGCTGCGGAACGTGCGCGGTTGGCTGACCACTTTGAAGCTGACTTGCAGAAGCGTACTGAGGAGCTAGCCTGCGCTAAAGAAGAGATTGAAAAGCATGCCCGCAGCCTGGAATTGGTCGTGGCGGAGAATACAGTCCGGCTCCGTGAAAGCGAGGAGCTCTTCCGCCAGTTAGTAGACAATGTTACTACTATAATTTTCCTCCTTGATAAGAGCAAGCTGAGTTATGCGAATCCAGCGTTTCTGCACTCTCTGAAAATGCCTGAGGAGAGTTCCGCGCTGTATCTTGGCAGGGAGTTTGTAACACTAGTTAAGCCGGATTCTAAAATTACACTCCTCAACGCTTTTTCAACGCTTGCTCAAGGGGTAAATACAGTTGAAGTTACAGGGCTGGAGCTATTGACGGCCGATAAGGAGACGAGAGTCTGGGATGGTTCCGTGAAGCGCCTTGAAACCTGGAAACGCGATATGTTCCTTTGCTTTTTCCGTGATGTGACGGAACATAGGCATATAGAGCACCAGGTACTTCAGTCTCAGAAGCTTGAGAGCGTTGGCCGTCTTGCAGGCGGCATCGCCCACGACTTTAATAACATCTTGGCTGGGATATTCGGCAATTTAGCGCTGCTCCGTGAGCAGGTAGGCGCTTCTAGCCTAACTGAAGACATGAAAGAGTTGTTTGAAACGATTGAGACAGCTGCCAGGCGCGCGGCAGACCTCACGCGCAAATTACTCGTCTTCAGCCGCAAAGAAAGCGAAGACCGCAAGTTAGTGGACTTGAAGCATTCTATAGATGAAGTAACGGCGCTTTTGAAAACCACGCTGCCACGGAATATCTTATTCACTCATTCTGTGGAGAAAGAGCCGTTGCGGATTATGGGCAATCCCACAGAGATTCAACAGGTCTTGCTTAACTTGTGCACCAACGCAATAGATTCAATGCCTAACGGCGGGAAGCTGCAGGTGATTGCGGCTAGGGTAAAGCCAGAGGAAGAACAGCACTTGCCGCTCAGCCCTTTGTCCGAAAAAGGATATGCCCGCATACGTGTAGTTGATACTGGTGGGGGCATAAGTCCACAGACGATTGATAAGATATTTGAGCCTTTCTTCACTACGAAAGAAGCAGGGAAAGGTACAGGCTTAGGACTCGCAATCGCTTACCATATTATTACTAAACTAAGCGGTACTATTGAAGTAGATTCAGATTGGGGGCGAGGCAGTGTTTTCACGCTTTACTTGCCATTAGTAGGCGATGTTGAAGTTGTTTCAGAGAGTGGGGCGGACTATGAGTATCCCGACTTTTCAAAGGCGAAGCCAATCCTCGTAGTTGACGATGAGGAGATGATTACCCGCCCGATTCAGCAGTTCTTTGGGAAATATGGGTTAAGGGTGCTTATCGCGCATGACGGGGTTGAAGCCATAGAAGTATTCAAGAGTCACCAGCATGAGATTGGGTTGGTGCTGATAGACTTGAGAATGCCCCGGCTAACCGGGTCCGAAGCCTTTTCTCTTATCCACCAGCTTAACTCCGCAACCGTCGGGATTTTGATGACCGGCTTCGGAGAAGAGATGACCAACTTGGATTTCCTCCGTATTGGGTTTTCGGAAGTCATCCAGAAGCCTTATAGGTTTGAAGACCTTTCGCGCCTGTTTGAACGCTACTTGCTATTGCAGCGCTAGAAGTGAATCCTGAGATCAAGAGGGTCGTGCGTAGTCTTGTAAACTCCCTGCGCCCATACGCAGTTCCGGCCTTCCTCCAGGCAAAGCGGGGCATTGGGGCACTCCACTTCAGTAGGCCCAGACTTGCGCGGCATCAGCAAGCCGCCAATGCCGGTCAGCAGAGGGTCTCTGTGCGTGATGAGAACCTCAACATCTCTGCCGATTAGCTTGCAGAACCTTGTTTCTGTGTTAGTAAAAGTGAGCATCGGTCTTCTTCTCTAGAGAATCGCCGCTCCATGTGCGATTATACATAAGACGAATGCGAAATTCAACGCAAAGTTGGAACTGAGCAACTACTCAGCCCTGTCGCGCATAAATAGCGCGCCATTCCAAATAGCCACTTCCAACGATGCCTGGTTGATAGCTATTTCCGCGCCAGCTCACGTCCATACTCAAATGCGCGCTCGTTAAGCTCGCGATAGTGCTTGGGCACTCGCGTAACTAGTACCGCGCACAGCGTATCTGCAGTCACAATCGGATTCCGCTCTGCGAAAAAGCCTAGCGCGATAACATTCGCCACTAGCGCTTTGCCAAATTGGTTGGAAGCATCCTCAGTTATTGGAAATGAAGCAACTTGGCCGTGGATGCCTTGTGGGACTTTCTCCACCCACGTAGTGTCAAAGAGCACAATGCCGCCCGGACGGACCTCCTGTGCGTACTTGTCTGCGGCCACTTGGGTTAGCGCTATGACAAAATCAGGTTCTGTTACCGCAGGATAGTCTATTTGCGAGCCAGAAAGCACAACTTCGCTGCGGCTAGCGCCGCCGCGGCTTTCAGGGCCGTAGCTAGCGGTCTGGACAACTTGAAGCCCTTGGGCGATGCCAGCTTCAGCAATAATCAGGCCTGCAAGGATAATCCCTTGGCCGCCGGAGCCAGAAACTAAAACTTCATATCTTTCTGGGTTCATATTTGACCCTACCTCCCAACGCCAAGCTTTGCCTTCGCTACGGTTAGGCGGGATAGCTCAGTGTATTCAGTCTTGGAGTTGTCTTCCCAAAGCTTCCCGATGTAGAACTGGGCGTCAGCCAGAGGCCGTGGGTTTTCCGGGTTGAAATGGACTGCATTTTTCTTATACCAGCGAAGGCTTGATGGTGCGTCTTGCTGCTGATTAAACCGGCCGTAGTAAGTAGGACATTGGAAGTAGTACTCAAGAAAAGCAAAACCCTTATGCTGTATTGCCTCAGCGATTAACTTCGTAGCCTGAGCGTAATGGTAAACCGTCGTGCGGGCAACGTAGGTAGCGCCGGCACTCCGCACCATATCGCACAACTCAAAAACATGCTCCACATTTCCATACGGGCTTGTTGAAGCGTAAGCGCCGTGCGGAGTCATCGGCGACACTTGGCCGCTCGTCATGCCGTAGTTGTTGTTGTTGAGCAGCATCACTGTCAAGTCAATGTTGCGTCGGGCGGCATGTATTAGGTGGTTGCCGCCTATGGCAGCTCCGTCTCCGTCGCCCGTAACCACTACGACCGTCAGATCTGGGTTAGCCAACTTAATGCCAGTTGCGACAGCTATCGGACGGCCATGCGTCGTATGGACTGTGTTAGCATCTACGTAAACTGACACGCGCGACGAGCACCCGATGCCAGAAACGACGACAAGCTTATTGAAATCAACATCCAAATCTGAAAGCGCTTTGATAAACGTCCGCATGCACGTTCCAATGCCGCAGCCAGAACACCAAATTGTAGGAAGCACCCGCTGGCGAATGTACTTCTTGACGAAGGGCTCTATTGGCATTAGCGAAGCACCTCATCAACTCGTTGCATAATACGTTTGAGGGATAGCATTGTTCCATCCACGCGGTTAATACCGATTATCTTTTTATCGCGGGGCGAAAGGCTTTCAATGATGGATCTCATTTGGCCAAGATTCAGCTCAGGGACGATTATCGTGCTGACACGTTCGGCAATTTGCTTGAACCGCTTCTCAGGGAAAGGCCAGACTATTTTGGGGCGGAAATAGCCGGCTTTGACTCCGCGGGCGCGAAGCGCTCGCGCGACACGCTGGCATGCGCGCGCTGTAACGCCAAAGGAGACTAAAAGGACTTCTGCGTCGCCGCAGTTTTCCTCTTCGTAATCAGTTAAGTACTTGATATTCCGCTCTATCTTGGAGCATAGACCGGTTGTGAATGCGTGCAGCTTATCGGGCACGCCTGTAAAGAAACCGGTTTCATCGTGCGACAGCCCTGTATAGTGTGACCGAAAACCTGTCCCGATTACAGGAGGGTGGGCTATGCCCTTCTCGTCCCGCTTAAAGAAGAGGTAGTCGTCGTACCGGGCTGGGCGCTCACGTTCCTCTAGAGCAATTTCGCCCGGCTCAGGAACGTACACAGCTTCGCGGATGTGACCAACAACGGCTTCAGGCAATAGGACAACAGGGATGCGAAGCTTCTCTGAAATGTTGAATGCTTGGACAGTGTGGTCAAACATCTCCTGGGAAGAGGCTGGGGCAAGTGCGACGATGGGATGGTCGCTATGGGTTCCCCACCTGGTTTGCATCAAATCGCCTTGGCCTGTGCCTGTCGGCTGCCCGGTGGATGCGCCGCTACGCATCACATTTACGATAACCAACGGCGTTTCAGTGACTATTGCCAGCCCTATGTTTTCCTGCATGAGGCTAAAGCCAGGGCCGCTGGTAGAAGTCATAGACTTCACGCCAGCCATGCTAGCTCCGATGATGGCGGAAATGGAGGCTATTTCGTCCTCCAACTGGATGAATGTGCCGCCGACAATCGGCATCTTAAGCGCGCAGTGTTCTGCTATCTCGGTGCTGGGGGTTATGGGATATGCGCCGAAGAATCGGCAGCCAGCATAAATTCCCCCAATAGCGCAGGCTTCATTACCCTGTAATAACTGAGTTGTGCCCGCCATCATCTGCCCTCGCTCTCCGCTATCAGCTCGGCCTCTGGGTGAGGCTTGGCCGTACCGGATGACTTAGTGATGCAGATAGCGAAATCAGGACATCTTTGCACGCAAATCATGCAGCTTGTGCAGCTTTCTATCCGGGTCGGGACCGGTTGTCCGAGCGCCGAAATGTCGTAGACCTCTTTCGGACAGAAAGATATGCAGATTGTGCATCCTTTACACCAGTCATAGTTAACATATATCGACTGGTCGTCCTTGCCTATGGGGTATTCAACGGCCCCTTCTTCTTTAAGTTTGAGTCGGGTTACGCTCATTGTGATAAAAACTCCTCGTCGGGTACATTGGCGCTTACTACAATGCTGCCGGTGCAGCGCAATAGTTAAGCAGGTCACAAAGTAGCCCGCGTAGGTTGGCGGGATTATACCCTATAAGGGATAAATATCAAGTCGGTAGGGAAGCTGACCGGAAGGCATCTCTAACAGCCCTGCATCACTAAGCATCTGCCGGATTTCCAGCTTCGTTAGCAGCGCTTGAGGTTCAGTCCGCAAGCTATTGTCGTTGAAAGGTAATTGGCGTATGGAATTCAGCACGCCTGACACAGGAATCCGCAGGTAGTCAGGTAGTTCAATCGCACACATTGCCTCGTTATCAGTTATCAGTTCTTCACTTATTCTTTCGCCAGGATGAAGGCCGATAGTCTCAACTTCTATCCTGCTAGGATCATAGCCAAAAAGCGGGGCTAGTTCATCAACTAAAACGTCGATGAGGTCTGCGACAAGCAGCGGGCGCATTTTTATGACGTACACATCCCCGCCTTCGCTTTCAGAGGCGGCTTTTAGGCACAGCTTCACAGCATCTGCGGCCGCCATGAAAAATCGTTTCATTTCAGGATGCGTAAGCGTTACCGGCCCTCCGTTGCGTATCTGATCGATAAACAGCGGTATGGCAGATCCATGGCTGGCAAGGACATTTCCTAAGCGCACTACGGTGAAAAGCGTTCTATGGTTGCCCCGGTAATTCGCAGCATTCGCGACTAAGCGTTCTGCAAGCAATTTCGTAGCGCCCATTGTGTTAGTAGGCGAGACAGCCTTGTCAGTGCTGATAGAGATGAACCGTTCTATACTGTGGGCAAGGGCGGCATCTAGTGCGTTCTGTGTGCCTATAACGTTGGTCTTCACAGCTTCAAAAGGGTTGTACTCGCAAGCCTTGACGTGCTTGAGGGCGGCCGCGTGAAACATCACATCCACGCCTTCGGCTGCGAGTATAAGGCGCTCTTTGTCGCGAACATCGCCGATGAAAAAACGGACATTGTTGTGCGCGCTTAAACGCTGGGACATTAGATACTGGTTATACTCGTTGCGCGAAAAAATGCGGATGGTCGCTGGTTCGTATTCCAGGATTTGGCGCACAATCTCCTGGCCGATGCTTCCCGAACCTCCGATCACAAGAATGCGCTTTCCACGAAGCATTCGTTCAATGCTGCTATTCGTAGTATTCATATGCCTTCCAGCATATCCCAAAAGAGCATCTCGCCTGCGCCTGCGTCAACTTTGAGCTTATGGCCTACAACTTCAAAAATCTGGCTCACAGGTATTCCATTGCCGGGGCGAAGGGCGGTGAGAGAGTCCGGTGTGAGAATGTCGCCCTTATGCAGGTTACGGGTCGTAAAGATGCTGCGTCGCCCGGCAAGGGCCATTTGATACTCGCATGCTTGAGGGACCTTCCTTCCATCTCCCAGCGCGATTGAGATTATGTCTATCCCTCGCCGCAGTTCCAACATCTCTCTAGGTTCTGCGGAACTTGGAATATCCGGACCTAGCTGCTTCTTGTCCAATGTAAAGTGTTTCTCAATTACAGTAGCTCCGAGGGCGACTGCCGCAAGGCAAGCTTCAATCCCGATTGTGTGGTCAGAATAGCCGATAGGCACGTCAAACGTGTTTGCTAGCGTCCTGATGGCTAGCAGATTCGCACATTCATAAGGCGTCGGATACAGGCTGACCGAGTGCAGTAAAGT
>JBBIJQ010000024.1:0-1329 GCA_037445915.1 Planctomycetales bacterium
GAGTGGGGTATTTTTGCCCCACTATTCAAGATGCACGGTTAGAAAACCGTGCCCCAGGGAAGTAGTCACTTGGCCGCCATTCGGAATCCGAACCCCGAACCCCGATTCCCGAACCCCGCTTCTCACGCCGGGCTATTTCTGTGACCTGGAAGGGCTTGCCTGCATGGCGCGCAGCGAATACAATGAGCAACCTTGACGCTGCAAACTACACTGCGCTTATTGGTTGCGTTTCTCGTGGCCGCTTGTTTCATATCCCCCCAGGCGCGCGCGCAGTCGCAGCTGGCTGAGGACGCGATACTCCCTTACATCCACGACGTGCTGCCGGAGAACATCGCCGACTTCAACTTGGGCGCTGACGGCGGGCTCATCGTCAAGGAGCTTCGGCGCGGCAGTTCGCACATAAAGGAAGTCGCGCTAACGTTTGACGACGGGCCCCACCCCGCCTATACGGCGCAGCTCCTTAGCATCCTGCGCTATTACCGCGTCCCCGCGACTTTTTTCCTCGTGGGCGTGCAAGCGGAGCGTTACCCGAAATGGGTGCGGATGATTCACCAGGAAGGGCACGAAATCGGCTGCCATACTTACGACCATTTCCGCCTAGTGAACCTGCCGCTTGACGAGCAGGTTTACCAGATTGAGGAATTCACCTCGCTAATCTACCGCCTCACGGGCACGCAGCCGAATTTCCTGCGCCCACCCGGAGGGCAATACGACCACTTCACAGTTTCGCTGATGAATAAGAACCGCATGGCGCTGGGGCTTTGGACGATAAACACCAACGACACAGCGCCGCAGACTGACGCCGCGTCGCTTTACCAGCGTGTTATTGGCGAAGTGGGCCCCGGCTCAATCATCCTCATGCACGACGGCGCTGACGCATCCCTCGCCGCGCTGCCGAGGATGATTGAAACGCTTAAGCGGCGCGGGTATTCGTTCGTGACCATGAGCCAGATGATGGCGCGCGCGAATAGCGAAGTTATGAACGGCAGCAACAGGCAAAACTCCGGCCCAGGCGCGGAGAATGGCGGCGATTCCTCCGGCCAGTGGAAGATTATCAGCTACTAACGAGCCTGCGCTTCTGCCTCATGCCTTATGCCAGGGTGTGCGTGCCCTTGCGGAAGAGGAGGACGGCGTTGTGGCCGCCGAAGCCGAAGGAATCGCTCAGCGCGTATTCAATGTCAGCGGGGACGGCGGCGTTCGGCGTGTAATCCAGGTCGCATTCGGGGTCGGGGTTCTCGTAGTTCATCGTCGGCGGGATTACCTGCCGCCCCAGCGCGCCGAGGCAGACTATGCCCTCAATCACGCCCGCCGCGCCGAGAAGGTGCGCGT
>JBBIJQ010000024.1:1339-30988 GCA_037445915.1 Planctomycetales bacterium
TGAGGATATTTTAACCTTATAAGCGTGGTCGCCAAGGGCTTTCTTGATGCCTTCGGTTTCGTTCTTGTCGTTAAGCTCGGTTGACGTCCCGTGCGCGTTGATGTAGCCGACCTGCTCCTTGGCAATGCCGGCATCTGCAATCGCAAGCTCAATTGCCTTTGCTGCGCCAACGCCGCCCGGGGCTGGGGCCGTGATGTGGTAGGCGTCGCAGGTGCTCCCGTAACCCACGACTTCGCCGTATATCTTCGCGCCGCGCGCCTGTGCAGCTTCGTATTCCTCCAGCACCAGCGCGCCGCCACCTTCTGCCATCACAAAGCCGCTTCGCTTCGCGTCAAACGGGCGCGAGGCGCGGGTGGGGTCGTCGTTGTATTGGTCGGTGACGGCCTTCATAACGCAAAAGCCGCTCAAGCCCAGCGGGTTGATTGCGGCTTCTGCGCCGCCTGCGATGCATGCGTCAATGTAGCCGTCGCGTACGGCGCGGAAACCCTCGCCAATGGTATGGTTGCTGGTGGAGCATGCGGAGACAATGCAGAAGTTGGAGCCGGTTATGCCGTATTCCATCGCGATAACCGCCGCGCCCGCATTGCTGATGCTCGCGGGGATGAACATTGGGCTGACACGCCCGGGGCCACGGCTGAGAATCGTCTCGGATTGAGTAAGGATAGTTTGCAAGCCGCCTATGCCGCTGCCGAAGTAAACGCCGATATGGTCGCGCGTTTCGTCGTTGATGGGCAGCCCGCTGTCTTCAATCGCCATCTTCGCGCAGGCTACTGAAATGCCCACATACAGGTCGTAGCGCTTGGAGTCCTTCGCGTTCATAAACTCTTCGGGCTTGAAGTTCTTGATGGTCGCGCCAATGCGCACTGGATAAGCGCTGACGTCAAACGTGTCAATCACGCCGACGCCGCTTATGCCGGCGAAAACGGATTCAACGAGAACCTTCGCCCCGTTGCCGTAGGAGGTAACCGCACCCACACCTGTTATCGCAACACGTCGCTTCATGAATAACTCCTTAGATATTGCCTGCGAAGCTAGACGCGCAGGCCGCCGCCGTTGATATGCAATGTCGCACCGTTTATGTAACTTGCGCCGTCGGAAAGCAGGAAGCAGATAGCAGGCGCCACTTCCTCCGGCAAACCGAGCCGGTTACATGGAATCTGCGCAAGCACCGACTGCTTGAACTCCTCTCGCAGGTTTTGGGTCATCTCGGTTGAGATAATCCCCGGAATTACTACGTTCGCGCGGATGCCCTTCGCGCCGTATTCCAGCGCCACGGACTTCGCCAGCGCGACTATTCCCGCCTTTGACGCCGCATAAGCGCTTTGGCCGACGCTGCCGATTGAGCCTGCGATGCTGCTCACGAAAACAATGCTCCCGCGCTGGTGCTTGGACATCGGGCGCACGACTTCCTTGGTCACGTAAAACGCTGAATCTAAATTCATGCGAGTGCATTCGTCCCACGCCTCGGGAGCAATGCCTTGAGTTAGGCCGTTAAAGCGCACACCTGCGTTGTTCACTAGCAGGTCTATCGCTTCTTCCCGTTCCAGTATCGCCGTAATTCCTGCAGAGGCCTGCAACGGGTCGGACACGTCAAACCGGGCCAACTCCGCCAGCCCTCCAGCATCCCTGATAGCTGCGGCAACTCCTTGGGCGCGTTCAGGGCTGTTCAAGTAGTTCACATACACCTTCGCGCCGCTTGCGCCAAGCAGCCTTGCCGTTGCCGCCCCGATTCCCCGGCTCGCGCCGGTTACTAGAGCTACTTGCCCGGAGAAGTTGAAAATCGCATTAGACACCGATGCCGTAGCACACCCCCTGGATTGGAGTTAGATACGAGAGAATATAGCATATCCTCATTTAACTTCAGAAGCCATCCGGCGAATATCTAACAACTGTGAACGAACTGGAGCGCAGATGCTGATACACCGCACCGCCATAGTGCACCCGGAAGCGCGCGTTGACACTGGCTGCGAGATTGGGGCGTACTCCATTATTGGGCGCAATGTCTCCATAGGGGCGGATACGCTTATCGGAAGCCACGTTATCATCAGCGAGAATACAACCATCGGCGCAGGCTGCAAGGTTTAAGCCCATGCTGTCATCGGGTCCGACCCCCAGGACATTAAGTATAACGGAGATGTGTCAAACGTGGAGATTGGCGAGGGCGTGCAAGTGCGTGAGTTCGTCACGATCAACCGTGGCAGCAAGAATGGCTCGGTAACGCGCGTTGGTGACAACTCGATGCTTATGACCGGCGTCCACATCGCCCATGACTGCCAGGTCGGGAAGCACGTCATTATGGCGAACCTGGCGACCCTTGCCGGGCATTGCAAGGTTGAGGATCACGCAGTCCTCGGCGGGATGGCGGTCGTCCACCAGTTTGTCCGTGTAGGGAAAATCGCGATGGTAGGCGGCACCAGCGGGCTGATGCAGGACGCTCCACCTTTTATGATGGTCTTCGGCCCCGCCCCCGCGCGCGTCGTGAACATCAACAACATCGGCCTGAAGAGGCGCGGCACAACTCCCGAGGTCAGGCTTGCGCTGCGCCAGGCGTTCCATATCCTCTACCGCCAGCAGTTAAGCACTAAAGACGCCATCGCCAAGATTGAGGATACGATTCCTCCAAGCGATGAGATGGCATACCTGCTCAACTTCTACCGCAGCAGCGAGCGGGGCATCTGCCGCTCAAAGCTGTCGATAGCGGAAGGTGTTGCAGAAGTCGACGGGAGTGACTTCTTTAACGAGCTGACCGCTAGCATCCCTGCGACGTAGGGAAGTAGGCAAAGGCAGTCGGTAGTTCGTCCTTGGGATTCCAGACTAGTACGCCGGGCGAACCAGCGCGGCTATGATAATCTCTGAAACTGTAGGCCTGGCTTTAGCCTGGCTCTGGATTCAGGGGTGGAACAGGCGACCCGCCTGTTCATTAAGCAGCACAAGCGAGACACATGTGCCAACTTCCAGATTCCAGTGCGGTGTTGAAACACCGACTACAAGAGGAAGACAAGAGCCGCACTGGTGAGTGCGGCTTACTCGTCTTTGGTTGTTCCTGTGTTTCCCAAGCAGGACTAAAGTCCCGCCTGCAAGGTTAGTACTTACCTGCGCAAAAGCGCCCTAGCCCTTCTTCAAGGCCTGGACTTCGTCGAAGGAAAGGCCGGTGATAATCAAGATGTAGGTCGGCACCATCGGCAGCACGCACGGCGAGAGGAACGACGCCAAGCCGCCCAGGAAGGCAATGCCCAGGGTCGCAGCCGAGCCTGCCAGCGCGGACTCAGCGTTGATGTTCGCGCCGCCGAGCATTATCGCCAGCTTCACAACTCCCCAAAAGATAATCGCGGTTCCGCCGATTGCCGTAAGCGCGAGCGTTGCGACAGTTAGCTGCTTATAGAGGGTCTTGACTGCGATGCGCAAGGCGGCAGCGACGAGTAGGAGGAACAAAGCGCCCACAGCGATGTATAGCGCGGTGTTGAGGATGGGCGTCGGGTCGGTTGAGGGCTTACCCGCGATGTAGCCGAACAGCAGCGCAAAGCCGACCGCGATTAGCAGCAGCGAGCTGACAAAGTTGATGATAGGGATGTAGCGCGTGAGCTTGCGCACAAAGCCGATCGCATAGCCGATGAGCAGCGCGACAAGCAGGAACGGTATCGCCAGGCCCAGTGAATACGCAACCATCATCGGAATTGCGGCGCCCGGCGTGTTCATCGCGACTGCCAGGATTGCAGCAAGGATGGGGCCGATGCAGGGCGTCCAACCGGCGGCGAAAGCGACGCCGATGATCACGGTTGACCAGTAGCCGCCCTTGGACTGGTAGTGCATCTTCTTCTCAATGAGCAGGAACTTGAGCGGCGACAGGTTCCATGCGCTAAGGAGTATATGCAGCCCCATTAGGATTACGACAACGCCGCCGACATAGCCGAAAAGCTGCGGATTGCGGCTGATGAAGGTGCTGATAGCGGCAGCCGGCAGGCCGAACGCGATGATGAACACGGCGGAAAAGCCGAGGACAAACGCAAATGCGTGGCTAAGCGCTTTAACGGCTACTTTTCCCATGAGTAACCCCCAAATACAGTAAAGAGATTTATCAGCGCGCAGGCTGATACTTGTAGCTTCCCGAAAGGTAAAGCGGAACCTGGTCGGCGAAGTGGGGGTCGCCGGGCCGCCCGCTGTTGCCGCCAGGGATAACTGACCAGTATCCGCCTTGAGCGCCGGGGGACATGATAAGCCTCGCAGTTGCTGCAAAGCTCTTTAACAGGTATTTGCCATCCCAGCGCACAGCTGAGACATTCACCGTACTAAAGCCGCCATCGTCAGGAACGAGGCCTGGCTGCTGCGTCAAGTAGAATGGCAGCGGGCACACGAGCGGCAATTTATGGATTTCGCCATAAGCCGGCAGCTTGCCGGTAACTTTCGCTGCGTCGGCGACTGCGGCTTTCCAGGCTGCGAAGATTTCATCGTCTCCAAGCGTTACCCAGCCTGCGCCATTCAGCGCAGCGAGTAGGACGATGTCTGTATCGGCGGTTATTGCGTGGTCAGACCACAGCCTGCGGAACAGCATGATGCGCATCAGCTCGTAGAGCGGCGCGCCCATTGAGCTTCTTGACTCCTCGTAATCCCAGGCGGAGAGGATGCGCAAGGCTTCTTGTTCCAGCTCGCTCATCTGCCCTTCCAATGCTTGCAGGCGTGGCAGGAGCGGAGGCAGCATCTCTTCGGCATAAAGCGAATGCGCGTCGCATTGGATTCGCGCCAAGTCGTTGCGCGTGAGCTTTGCGCCGGCCTTCGTTTTGCTTACTATCAAGTCGCTTATGCGCTTGTTCCTAAAGCCGGCCGCGTAGTTGCCGGGAAAGACAGGCAAGCTCTCTTCGGTGAGCGCAGGCGGGTCGTTGCTTGTGACGATAAAGCCGGAAGGCGGGTTGATTGAGGCAGGCATATCGCCTGGCTTTATGAAACTCCAGCGGTACTGCGAGGCTTTCTGCGGGGTGTCAACCACATGGGCATCATTGGCATCATAATCGCGGATGGGTACCATGCCGGCCGCGAAATAACCTATGTTGCCTTCTATATCTGCGTAGGCGAAGTTGTAGGGAGTCAGCATTTGCGACAGCGCTGCGCGGAAGTCAGCAAGGCTGCGCCCCATGTCAAGGTTTATGAAGCCAAGCGCTTGGTCATTTTCGTAGAGCGCTGTCCAGTGAAGCACGTAATAGTTCGCATCATCTTCCCGCACCACGGGGCCGTAGGGCGTGTCTAGCACATCCACAATCTCCTCGCGCATTCTGAAGCCGTCACGGTAGCGCAGCGTCTCCTTTCTCGCCCGTGGGGCTTCTCCCAGGACTTCGGCTGCGCACACTTTCGGGATTATCATTACATCTTCGTTGTCGGCTTGCAGGGCTGTTATGCACCACGCGTAGTAACCGTTGTCGCCCATCGTCACAAGACAGGTTCCGGGGATGGTTATTCCCCTAATACTGAGTTCGTTAGGAATCACCAGCGCGACTTCATACATAATTCCGGGAAAGGTTACTTCAAGGTGCGGGTCGCCGCAGACCACCGGCTTGCCGTCAACGGTCAGCTTGCCCGACACCGCGAAAGCGTTGGAGCACTGCGCCGCAAACGACCCGCCGGAGAAAGAAGCGTTGGCGAGTTGAGGCATCGGTCCGTGAATACTGGGATACCATCCGCGCTCGGCAACCGCTGAGTCGGTTAGCCCTTGGATGCGCGCGAAATCACCGCCCCGCGCGCGCGCATTCAAGCGCGAGAATTCCTCCTCGCTGTCGCCGGATAAGTAAAGATGCATGAGCGCTGCGGCAAGCAATGTGTCCTCGGGCTTCCATTCTTCAAAGCGCGGGAGGATGAAATACTCCTCCGGCAGGCCGTTCGCTGCAATATAGTCGTTAATGCCTCGCGCGTATTCTACTAGCGCCTCGTAAGCTTCCGGACCGGTTTTGCGCAGCCGTTCAAGGTCGCGCTGGGCAAGCCTCGCCAGCCCAAGCTTGCGCATCGCAATATCTTCTTGCAGCGAGTCTTTGCCCGCAAACTCGCTGATGCGGCCAGCAGCCTTGCGGCGCGTCATGTCAAGTTGGATGAGCCGGTCTTCGGCTGTAACCCATCCAAGGGCGTAGATTAGCCCTGACAGGTTATCGGCAGTGATGCGCGGAACGCCCCATTGGTCGCGGACAATGCCTGGAGGCGCAGCAAGAGAAGCGCGCGGGTTGAGGAAGCCAAAAGCGCAGGCAACGCAGACAAATGCTATTACGGTAATCAGGCGGCGCATAGCCTAGCCGCCGTGTATCAGCATAGCGAACCTTCCGACAATCTCCTTGCCTATCCAATCAAACATCAGGAATTGGATGCGGCCGATGAGCAGCGAAACGCGCGCCATAATGGTGTAGCCAAATGACGCGCCGAAGGAAATCATCAAGAAGTAAATGCCGACCCGCGAGAAGCCTCCTACAAAGCCCCGATGCTCCACCGAGAAGAAGAAGTAAACCAGGACGGTCAGAGCGCCGAAGAACAGCACGAGAGAATTGAGAAGCAAGACCGCCTCGTCAATGCCGGTGACCCGCCAAGGGATAGCTTGGACGGTGGCGGAGAACTGCGGGAGGAACAGGTTACTCACTACAAGGGGCAGCCCGATGCCGGTACCGCCTCCGATGAGAAATGCGAAGGTAATGCGCGAAACCCAGCCCTTGCCTGGCACTAGCCGCATTAGTATAAACGCGCCCAGTATTGCCGGGATAATAACCCAAGGGTTGAAGAGCGTGCCTTCAGGCGTTCCGTACTTGGGGTCTAGCGTGGGTATCAGCGGGTAGATGAGCTTTGGCTTGATGTAGGAATACCAGTAAATGGTTGAGCCATAGCCCGCCGAGATTCCAAGGTAGAGGTACTCGCCAAACCTGAAAAGCGGGTTATCCTTGTATATGAAGGAGAACATGCAGAGCGTTAGGCCTGCGGCTATCCATATTCCGATAGTGACCATTAACGGCCCAGTCAGGACAGCGTGCATAGCCTGCTGCCACGGTGCCAAATTGTCAGCTCCCTGCAATAGGATGAGCGCCAGGTGGTTCATAATCACTTGGCCTCCCGCGCTTTACGGCGCTTCTGGACTACTAAAATCATCGCGAATATGTTAGCCAGGATGATGGCGAAAAAGATAAGCGCGTGCACCGCGGACTGCGAGTCCATCGCGGAAGTTGCTTTTCCCGACTTGCCTATCAGCTTTTCGTATTCAGCCGCACCCCTGAGCCCGCCAATAATGCCGTTTATCTGGCCGGCTTGAAGGTAAGGGTAGTACTGTGGGGCGATGACGGCGGTAACGCCTGCGCCTACGGGGATGTTGAACTTCTCGGTCCCGTATACAATCCACCAGTCTCCTGAGTTTCCAGCCTCAAGCATAACCATGTAATCAGTATCTTTGAGCTTGTTGAAGTTCCTAATGATTGGCATTGGAGATGTCGCGTTGCCGTAATGGTCTTTGGGGAATGTCTTGGAGATGTCATTGCCCATAGACATAATTACGATGGTCCCACCAACCTGGAAGCCGAGGAAGGCGTAATCCTCGCCGCTCTTCCAGTCGGGATACTCCTTACGCAGCTCGTCAATCGCCTGGGCGACTAAGTTCGGGCCGTTAATCCACAAGACGACGATTAGGAGCTTATGCTTCTTGCGGACGATATGCTCCATCACAGCCATTAGCATCGGGTATAGCTCAGGCTGCGAGGCGGGGTCAAAATCTGCCGCGAGAAGGATATTTGAGCCCTCGGGAAGGCTCTCAATCTTGTCGTAGATGCTCTGCACCTCAGGGGTAACATTGATTGGAAGCCCAATCGGGATAAGCAGGGGCACCGCGACTGCGAGCACAACCAGTGTATAGATAATGCGGCGGTCAAGCTTTAGGAACAGCTCAACAAAAGTGGCATGTTGTTTAGCTTCCACTAATCGCCACCTCCCATGTAGGTGCGCTCAATGCCGAAGATAATGCGTACCGAAATTGCGATTTGCGCCAGGGCTACTCCAAGCGTTACGCCTCGCGACGCCGCCATATTGGGGTTGTTCATAATCCATTCAGCTAGGAACCCAAGCTTAGGCAGGATGGCTTCGCCAATTGGGACGCGGCCAATCATCACTATCAAGCCCGCAACCAAGAGCGCAAGCGCTTCCCAAGTGCGGGCGCGGAAGGCGCGGAAGGCGGCTGAGGCGATGAAGAAGGCGAGGGTTGCAAACATCGTCGCCTGCATCGGCACGAAGACGAATTGGTACTGCCAGGCAGTTGGAGTTCCGGCGTCTTTGCCCAATATCAGCCCCAACAGCAAAATCTGGGTGTAGGCGACTAATGTGAGCACCGAGAAACCGTAGCCGGGGACCTTCTTGCGGACTTTGGCGACATGGTAATGCAGCAGCGAGATAATCGCAAACACCGCCGCGAAACCCGTAATCACCAAGCTCCAATTAACGAAACCCTCGTAAAGGCTCTGCGCGATTTTAGCCGGAACGAACTCCCGGATAAACATCACCATACCCAATACGAAGGCCAGAAGCACAGGAAACTTCTTTTTCAGGAACTGCATTGTTTACCCCAACTGGGTGAATAAATCTTTGACGAATGTGATGCCGAAGGTAACGAGTATTGTTCCAACTAAAATCACGATCATCATAAACACTTTCGCCATGTCCTGCCCTTTCAAGCTCCCTAGGATGAGCGGCTCTCTGGAAAGGTAGGCGCTGGCGGCGTAAAGCTCTTCGCCGATGAGCGTGTAGTCGCAGGTCGTTATGAAAAACGGGAGCTGGGTCATCGCGTCGGTGCCGGCTATTTGAATGGCGCCGGTGCTCGCGCCTGTCTCAGCTAGAATCAGGCTTTCCGCGTAATAGAAGCCCATAAAGAAGTTGGCGGCGGGCTTCTCGCGCAACATCAGACCAGCCACCGCGGCTGAATAGGAAAACTGGTCGTCAGTAAGGAAGTAAACGCTATCAGGGTTATAAGCGTCCGGGCGCCCGGCGTCGGTGTATGCGGACTTGACGATTTCCTGCGCAACAGTAAGCACGATGGGGTCGCGGCAGGGAACGGTCAGGCTTGATTCGTAGTTGGCGACGCGACCCGCAACGCGGCCAAGAATGTTAAGCGCGGCCAGTGTGCTTAGGTCGCCCAATCCTGCCAAGCCATTGATATAGAGGATGGGCTTGCCCATTTCCGTCGCGCGCCCGATGGCTTCGTCGACCGCGTTCAAGCCGGCGATGCGGCGGATGAATAGGTTCGGGTCGCGGCGCGCACGCGCGATAAATAAGAGGATTGTTGTGCCGAAGAGGATGGCGAAGATAAACGCGTTCAACTTACTCGTTGTGAACCACTGTTCCTTCGCGTCAACCTGGAATATCTCAGGCGCAATCGCAGTTACCCCGTCCCGGACAGCAGTGAACTTGATATACATCGTGCCGATTTTGCGCGGTTGGATGTCTGCGAGGATAGGGGTGATCTTCGGCAAGCCGGTCTTTACATCAATCACATCAGGGTCAATCGGCTCACCCGCGTCATCCTTAGGTCCCAGATTCGGCTTTACCGTGAATCCGACCGGCTGAGGAATGTGAATCTGCCTGCCGATCTTGTCGTACTCGCCGGTGGGCACGTTCTGAATGATGGCAACGTGCACCTGCTTCTCACGACCGTTCTTGCCGAACCAGAAAAAGCCTGGGAAGTACTTCCCATGGTCTTCCATGAAGACCGCATCGGCAGGCTGAGTAAGCGCTTCAGCCCACGGGCCGTCTGGGCTCTCGGCAAGGTAAATGACGTAGTTAGTCTCGGCAGATTCGCCCGGCACCACCGACCACTTAAGGTAGACGCCGCTGCCATCGTCATTAGGCAGGTCGCCAGCAAAGAGGTCGGTCGGGAGCTTTATCTCTACTGGCGGCGCGGCAGGCTGAGCCTCGACTGGTTCTGCGGCTTCAGTGGAAGCGGCAGCATCAGGCGCGGTTCCTTCAGCCGGCTGCTGGGCGAAAGAGCCAGACGAGATAGCGAACGTGCACAAGATTGCAAGGATTACAGTTAACTTGATTGTGTTCCCCATACGCTTGCGACCTTTAGAGGGTAATCCATTATAGCAGAATAATCAGCAGTCAATAGGCTGCCTGGAAAGAGCATTTGAAAATGGCAGTTTGCGGAATTACCAGCTTTTCCCTTATTCTATGAGTCCTTTATCCTTTATCAAGGAGCTTATTATGGCGAAAATCGTTGAATGCGTTCCCAATATTAGCGACGGGCGCAACCCCGAAGTTGTGCAGGCCTGCATTGAGCCAGTGCGGCAAACCAAGGGAGTTAAGCTCTTGGACTTCTCGTCTGATGCCGACCATAACCGCTCGGTCATCACATTCGCCGGCACGCCCGAAGGGTGCGCCGAGGCTGCATTCGGTGTTGCTAAGAAAGCCGTCGAGCTTATTGACTTGACCAAGCACCAGGGCGGCCACCCCCGCATGGGCGCGGTTGACGTAATCCCCTTCGTGCCTGTAAGCGGCGTGGACATGGACGAATGCGTCAAGCTTGCCAAGCAAGTTGGCGAGAGAATGTGGAACGAGCTGAAAGTTCCCGTGTTCCTATATGAATGCGCCGCCAGTGCCCCGCACCGCCGCAACCTCGCCGAAGTGCGCAAGGGCGAGTTTGAGGGAATGGCGGAGAAGATGAAGCTCGCTGAGTGGAAACCCGACTTTGGCGAGAATGCGCCCCATCCCGCCGCAGGCGTGACCGCCGTCGGAGGGCGCACATTCCTCGTCGCATATAACATCAACTTGAACACCGATAACCTCAAAGTCGGCAAGAAGATAGTCGCCTGCATCCGCGAAGCGAAGGGCGGGCTTGCCAACGTCAAGGCGATGGCGCTGTTGCTTGAAGACCGCAAGCAAGTGCAGATATCCATGAACCTCACTGACCCGTTTGACACGCCGATGTACCGGGTGTTTGAGTTGGTGAAGCTGGAAGCCGAACGTTACGGCATTGGCATAGTCGGCAGCGAGGTCGTGGGCTTGGTTCCACTGGAAGCGATCGTGAAGACGCTTGATTACTACCTGCGCCTTGAGGGATTCAAGAGTGGGCAGGTTGTAGAGATGGGCCTCTTCGGCGAATAGCACATCCATATGCCAAGCAGCGAAAATCCGCTGGACGAGAAAGCGTTGCATCCCAAGCGAAGCGCCAAGCCTGACACGCGGCAAGCAACGGCACGAAACGTCGCCATAGTGGTAGTTGCGCTGGCAAAAGTGTTCCCGCCGGCCGTCCTCATCCCCCTCGCGCGTGGGCTGGCATCGCTCGCCTGGGCTTTTTACCCAAGGCTTAGAGAAGTCGCAATGCGAAACCTTGAACTTGCGTATGGCGACGAACTGGGCATCCGCGAGCGCAGGCGAATTGCGAAGCAAAGCGCAATGAATGTGGCGATGACCGCACTGGAGTTCATCTACTTCATGCACTGGACGCCGGAGCGCGTAAAGGCGACCGTCGTGGAAACCGAAGGATGGGACTTGCTGACGGCCGCGCTTGCGCAGAACAAGGGCGTTATCGGGCTTGCGATGCACTACGGCAACTGGGAAGTCTCCGGCGCATACCTGACGCTCTCGGGCGTCGGTCTGGCAGCGGTGGGCAAGCGGCAGCGCGACGACTTCTTCACCAACCTCGCTTTCCCCACCCGCGCTAAACTCGGTATAGAAAATATCTCCAAGGGCGGGCAGACGAGCCTCATCCTGCGCGCATTGCGGCAAAACAAGGTGCTCGGGCTGCTCGCCGACCAAAACGGCGGCATGGATGGCGCATTCGTGCCGTTCTTCGGGCTTCCCGCAAGCACTGTGCGCGGGCCGGCGTCGCTGCACCTGAGGCTTGGCGCGCCAATGCTACTCATCGTCGCCAAGAGAATAAAGCCTTTCCGGTTCCGGCAAATCGTCCGCGAAGTGAAATGCGACGTGGCAAAGGACGACCCCGAAGCGGAGGAGAAGGTGCTCGCGGCGATGAACGATGCGTACGGGCAAGTCATCCGCGAGGACCCGACGCAGTGGCTGTGGATACACACGCGCTGGCGCACGCGCCCTCCCGGCGAGCCGCCGCTTTACTGATTCAAGCCCGGCAGGCCGGTTTCGCCCAAGCCAAGCGCTTTCGCTATCGTCCCCAAGTAATAGATGCTTCCCGCGACCAGCACTGTCCCGCCGCTTTCCGCATCAGCGCGCACCCGCGACATCTTCTCTGCAAACGGCACGCCTGTATGGAGCACAGCGAAGCCCGTCGCCTGCGCGCCTTGCGCCACATCAGCTTCGGGCATGGGGTGAAGTATCGGCAGCTCAACAGGCACCACACCTAACACCAGCGCTTGCAATGGCGCGAGCAGGCGCGGGACATCCTTCCCTTCCTGGCAGCCGAAGACGAGCAGCGGCTTCGCATCCGGCAGGTATTCGCGCAACGTCTCCGCAAGCGAGCGCATTCCTTCTTCGTTATGTGAAGAATCAAGGATAACAAGGCCGTTGCCGACTCGGTGCGGCTCAAAGCGCCCGCGATACACTGCGTTAAGCGCTGGCGGGACAGCTAGCGGTGCGGGAATAATGCCCAACCCCGCAAGCTCCGCGGCGATGGCGAGCGCGCACCCAAGGTTGTGCGCCTGATACAGCCCAAGCTGGTTCGTAACTATTTCGCTCGGCAACGACAGGCGCGCATCCTCGCCGTCTAATGCGAACGATTGCACTGGCGGGATAAGGCTTCCGCCAGTGCGCGATGCGCGGATGCGCGGTTCCATTACCGGCGCGTGCTTAAGCATTGAGAGCTTGCGCAGGATTTCAGCGCAGTCGGGGCTTTCGGTTCGCATGCCGCGCGAGATGATGCAGGGGACGCCCTGCGCCATTATCCCCGCCTTCTCCACGGCTATGCCCGCGAGCGTCGCGCCGAGGAACTTCTCGTGGTCGCGGCCGATGGAGGTTATCGCAGTGAGGACGCGCGGCAGCGCATTAGCGGCGTCAAACCTTCCGCCTAAGCCCACTTCAACGAGCGCAAGCTGCGCGCCCGCGTCGCGAAAGGAGATTAGCGCGGTGATGAGCGTCGCTTCAAAGAAGGTCACGGAGACGTCAACACGCGCGAGGTAATCCATAAGCTGCTGCACTGCGGCGCAAAAAGCCTCGTCATGCACGGGACGGCCGCCGATGCGCACGCGCTCGGTGATGTGAAAGACGTGGGGCTTAACGAACGCGCCTATGCGCACGTGCGGTGCGAGGAGCGCCTCGGTGAATGTGACAACGCTGCCTTTGCCGTTGGTGCCCCCAATGATCACGGCCGGAAACGGCAGGGGGTTGAGGCCAAGTCCAGCGATGACGCGCTTCAGCCGCGCCAGGTCAAGGTCAATCTTCCCCGGCTGCAGCGATAGCAAATACTTCTCGGCGTCGGCGATGTGCATGCGGGGAATGATAGCAGAAGGGAACAGAGGGATTAGGCGTAAGGGGGGCGAGGGTTTATCCACCGCCGTATGGTAATCCCTCCAACGGGAGCGCGGACTTAAGTTCACGCTCCGAGATTTAGTGCGGCGGGGCGTAAAACCTCGCCCTTCAGGGCATCTGCTAGAATCCCCCTATGCCCGACGAAATGAACTTCAAGCTGAGGGATTTGCCAAGCGTGAGCAGCCTGCTCGCGGATGAGAGGCTAACCTCGCTCGCAGCGGCACACGGCCTGACGGCTGCAGACTTGAAGCGATGCGCCGAGGATGCGCTGTCGGCATTGCGCAGCGAGCGCAGCGATGACGGCGCGCCGATGGACAAAGACGGCCTGCGCGCGCATGTTAACGACGCCATTGCCGATGCGCTGCACCTCGCATCCCTGCGCAAGCTACAGCCGGTCATCAACGCCACGGGCATCCTCGTACACACCAACCTCGGGCGCGCGCCGCTGGGCGAGAAGCTGCTGGACGCGGTGCGCCCGGCGCTGCTCGGCTACACCAACCTTGAATACGAACTGGCGGATGGCAAGCGCGGCAAGCGCGGCACGGAGATTGAGCGCATGCTTTGCGCGCTGTCCGGCGCGGAGGCGGCGCTCTTGGTCAACAACAACGCGGGCGCGGTGTTCCTCATCCTGCGCGCGCTTTGCGCCAGTCGCGAAGTCGTCATTTCACGCGGCGAGCTAGTGCAAATCGGCGGCGGCTTCCGCATCCCCGACATCATGGCCGAAAGCGGCGCGGTAATGCGCGAAGTCGGCACCAGCAACATAACCACTGCGCAGGACTACGCCGATGCGATGAGGCCGGACACCGCCGCAATCCTCAAGGTGCACCGCAGCAACTTCGGGCTGACCGGCTTCACCGCCGACGCAAGCCTGGAAGAGCTGGCGCCCATAGCGCAAGAACATAACGTGATTCTCCTTAATGACATGGGCGCGGCCGCGCTACTGCCTGAAAATGAAGCGAATACGCTTGGGTTGCCGCATCCCGCGCCATCGCTACGCGCGGGTGCGGACGTCGTGTGCTTCTCCGCCGATAAGATACTCGGCCTTGCGCAAGGCGGCATCATCCTTGGCAAGAGCGCGCCGCTCGCGAAGCTTCGCAAGTCGCCGCTTTACCGCGCGCTGCGCCCCGACAAGTCCATGCTCGCTGTGATTGAGGCGGGACTGTCGCTAATCGCCGCCGGTGATTACAGCGCGATACCCGTTAACGCAGTGCTGATGCAGGGCGCGGACGCGCTGAAAACCAAGGCGTTCGTGCTGGCGAAGAAGCTGCGCAAGGCGGGCGCGAATGCGGAGGTCGCGGAGTCGCAGGGCGAAATCGGCGGGGGCATCGCAGGGCGCAAGCTCAAGTCGTATGCCGTCGTGGTGGGTATCAACAAGACGCCGCCCGACGCGCTGGCGGAGAAGCTGCGCCATGCCCGCCCGCCCATTATCGCGGTCGTGCGCGACGGGAAGCTCATGCTTGACGTGCTTGCGCTTATGCCCGGCGACGACGAACGAATTACCGTCGTCATCGCGGGATTAGTTAAGGAAGCGCAGTAGAGGCTACTTCACCTTCTTCTTAGTTTGCGGGAAGAAGACGAAGATGACGACGATGGAAGTGAGCAGGCTGGCGAGGACGGCAACGGTGACCGGCTCCATCGGCGTTTTCATGAAATACTTAACAAGCGCGAAGACGCCTGCGCTCAGCACGAGCGAGATTGTCGTGGCGATAAGCCATTTCAGGAAGAACATAGTCTTACTCCTCCTCGGTTCGCGGTGATTCTAACAGATTGCCGCCTTGCCCGCCTCGCATGTGCCGAAGCGTGACCATCAGCGCGTTCACGTCGGTGGGGCGCAGGCCGGAGATGCGCGACGCCTGCGCGATGGTGGCGGGCCGCACGCGCGCGAGCTTCTCCTTCGCCTCCGACGAGACGCCCTTTATCGCGCAGTAATCAAGCTCCGGCGGGATGCGCAGCACCTCGTATTTGTGCAGGCGCGCAATCTCCTCTTCCATGCGCTTGATGTAGCCCTCGTATTTAGCTTCGGTGTAAACCTCGCGCAGCGCGGCGCGGTTGAGCGCGTCCTGCAGCCCCCAGCCGATTGCGTCAGCGGCGATGGGCGCGAATGCAGTCTCGTCAACTTCGGGCTGCTTCGCCAGCTCGCGAAGCGTCATTGACGCGCCACGATGCTTCAAGCGCACGCTGTCCAGCGCGCCCTCAAGCTTGGCGATGCGCGCGCGCAGTTCAACAAGCGCCGAGTATTTATCACTGGGCAGCAGGCCGTTATCATGCGCGATGTCCCCCAGCCGCAGCGCAGCATTCCCGCTGCGCAGGAGCAACCTGTATTCGCAGCTTGCGGTGAACATGCGGTATGGCTCCTGTGTGCCCATCGTCGTCAGGTCGTCCAGCATCACGCCGATGTATGAGTTGCTGCGAGAAAGCGGCAGCGTGTCCTTGCCAAGCAGCGTCAGCGCGGCATTCGCGCCAGCGACAAGCCCTTGCGCAGCGGCTTCTTCATAGCCCGTCGTGCCGTTGACCTGCCCCGCGAAGTAAAGCCCTTCAACGCGCTTTGACTCTAGCTGCGGCGTAAGCGCCAGCGGGTTTTGGAAGTCGTATTCAACCGCGTGCCCCGGGCGCAGTATGACCGCCTTTTCCAGCCCCTGCGTGCGCGCCAGGAAGCCTTGCTGCACATCCTCGGGCAAGCTTGTCGTCAGCCCCTGCACATAAACTTGCGGTGTGCCGACACCGTCGGGCTCCAAGAACACGGGATGCTTGATGTTATCGGGGAAGCGGCGCACCTTGTCTTCAATGCTGGGGCAGTATCGCGGGCCCGCGCCGCTGATGTTCCCCGAATACAGCGCGCTTTGCGAAAGGTTTTGCGCAATGTAGCCGACCGTGTCGGCGTCGGTGCGCGTCTGCCAGCAAGGCAGCAGCAGCGGAGGCATGTCCGACTCGCGGTAGCAGCTAAAGCCGTCGCGCCGCCATTCCGATAGCTGCGCCGAGAGCGCGGTATAGTCAAGGCTGTCGCGGTGCAGGCGCGGGCTGGTACCGGTCTTCAAGCGGCCAAGCGTAATGCCAAGTTCCTCAAGGCTCTCCGAAAGCGCGATGCTCGGCGCTTCGCCCCACCGCCCACCATCCCACGCGCGCGCGCCAATCATCAGCCGCCCGCGCAAAAACGTCCCCGCCGCGAGTATCACGCGCTGCGCCATGTATTCGCGCCCATCGGCGAGCGCAACGCCGGTAACGCGCATTCTGCCACCTTCCGCCGCAACGGCACTTATGCGCACGGTTTCGCCTTCGATAAGCTCAAAGTTCTGCACACGCGCAAGTGCAGCCGTCATCATGCGCGTGTATGCTTCGCGGTCGGACTGCGCCCGTAGCGCCTGCACGGCAGGGCCCTTGCCAGTGTTGAGCATGCGCAGGTTCGTGTAGGTCGCGTCGGTAATTTCGCCTTGCAGGCCGCCAAGCGCGTCCACCTCGCGCGTGAGGTGCCCTTTGGCAGGGCCGCCGATGCTGGGGTTGCAACTCATGCGCGCAATAGCGTCAAGCTTCATCGTCACCAGCAGCGTGCGAAAACCCAGCCGCGCGCAGGCGTGCGCCGCTTCGCAGCCCGCATGGCCGCCGCCGATGACTATCGCTTGGTATTCACCGCTGCTCATCCGCGCCTATAATACCAGCGTGAGAATTATCCTTGCATCACGCTCGCCGCGCCGCCGCGAATGCCTACGCGGTTTAGGGCTGCATTTCACGGCGGTTGACCCCGGCGAAGACTTCGCGCCCGAACACTGCGAAATGCTCACAGAATCGCAGGCTGCTCGTTTTGCGCTGGAGGCAGCGCAACATAAGGGCGCTGAAGTCGCGCGCAAGCATGCGGACGCGCTGGTCATCTCAGCCGACACCATCGTCTTTCTTGGCGGGCGCATTTACGGCAAGCCCAAGGACGCGGATGATGCGCGCAAGGCGCTGCGCGCGCTATACGGGCGGGCGCATGTTGTTATTACCGCACTGGCATTGTTCGTTGGCGATGAGCGCGCAAGCGGCTATGAGCGCACAGAAGTTACATTTGGCGAGCTTACTGAAACCGAGGAAACGGCGTTCATTGAGCTTGCGAAAGTGATGGACAAGGCGGGCAGTTATGCGATACAGGGCGTCGGCGGCGTATTGGTGACGGGCATCTGCGGGGATTACTTCAACGTCGTGGGAATGCCTGTGAACTTGCTTGACAGGCTTCTGAAGCAGGCGGGATTGCCGGGGATACTAGAGTTGGCAACCCCCGCCTTGTAGGCGGGACTTCAGTCCCGCTCCGGACACTATTACAAGAACACATACTATGGGTACGCCGCGCTCTCCAGCGCGGCTCTAGCTTTGCGCACAAATACCCATGAGTGCACCGAACTCGCCAGCCCGGTTCTTTCATTCCGGATATGCGGCGTCTGCTACACGTTCTCAGCCTAATCCATACGGATTGGCATGACGATATATACGAATCCCGGCTTGTCGGGGACTTCCACCTTGAGCGGGTTCACTTCGCTAGTCCAGTTCAAGTCAACCGTGTCTGCGTCAATGACCGATAGCAAGTCAACGAGGTATCCAGGATTAAGCGCAATGCGCATGTCGGCGAACGGCTTGCCTTTCGTGAAAGGCATCTCTTCAACGCCTTTGCCGACTTCCTGCGATTCGCTCAAAATGATAAGGCTGTTGCCTGAAGTCTCCAGGCGCACGACTGGGTTTTGTTCCTTCACTTTGAAGACAATCAGCACGCGCTGGAGCGCTTCGCGCAGCGCGGTGCGGTTCACGTTGGCGATTGATTTGCAGTCCTTGGGCACGACCTTGTTGTAGTCGGGATAGCGGACGTCAAACAGCGAGCCGCCGAAAGTCGTGTTGTCAAAGCGGAAGAAGACTTGGTTGCTTAGGTAGTAAACTTCAACGGGCTTCCCCTCTTCGGCAGTGAGCGCGCGGCTAAGCTCGCCCACTATCGTCGTGGGGATGAGCAGGCTCTTATCCTTCACCTCTGGCGAGGGGTTGTCCATCCTCTCCACCGCAAGGCGGTGGCCGTCTGTCGCGACGATGTCAAGGCTCTCTTCGTGGAAGTTGAGCAGCACGCCGTGCGTGTAATGGCTTGTCGTCCCGCCGATGTCCTTGGCGGCGCTGAAGACAGTGCGACCCAGCGCGGCCTTGAGCAGCCCCGATGAAATCTGCGCAAGCTTGCCTTCCTCAAAGAGCGGGAAGCTGGGAAAGTTCTCGTCCGGGAGGATGTTGATGTCATAAACTGAAAAGCCGCTCGTGACCTTGAGCACGCCGTCTTTGCGCTCAAGCACAACATCCTTCTTCGGCAGCCGCGACACAAGGTCAACAAACAGCCGCGCGGGGACGAGCAGCGCGCCTTCGCGGTCGCAGGCGACGTCAAGCGTGTGCTCAATTGTGAAGTCGCCGTCGGAGCCGGTGAGCGTCAGGCTCTTCTTGGCCGCTTGCAGGCGGATGTGCGCAAGCACAAGGTTCAAGGTGCGGCTGGATACCGCTTTGCTAACAAGGTTGAGCGCCTGGCTCAGGCGTTCCTGGGAGATGGAAAGTTTCATCATGCCCCTCCTGGGATAGGAAAGGAGATTATAGCAGAAGCTTTGGCGCGGCGCATCAGCCTTGCCGCCAAGGTGTAGGAGGGCTAGAATAGCGGCGGTGAAGGAGATTTCCCAGGAATTGCGCCGAAAGGCGCAGGCGCGGGAGCGGCTGTCGCCGGACGAGGCCGTTTTCCTGCTGACCGAAGCCCCCCTGCACGGCCTTGGGGCGCTGGCGCACGAAATCAGGATGGCTTGGCACGGCGAAAAGGCGTTCATGGCCGCCAACCGGCACGTCAACTACACGAACATCTGCACCAGCCGATGCAGCTTCTGCTCTTACCGCGCGGACGCAGGCGTCGCGGGCGCATTCCTGCTCCAGCCGCGCGAGGCTGCGGCGATGCTGCACGAGGCCGGCATGGACGGCATAACCGAGCTGCATGTCGTCGGCTCGCTCGCGCCCAAGGAGATGGCGGGCTTTGGCTATTACGTGGAGCTTTTGCGCGCGCTGCGGGAGGCGTTCCCAGGCATAAGCCTCAAGGCGTTCACGGCGGTGGAAGTCGTGTGGATGGCGAAGCTCGCGGGCAAGCCGGTGGAGGCAGTGCTCGCGGAGTTGAAGGCGGCAGGGCTGGATGCGATGCCGGGCGGCGGCGCTGAGATATTTGACGAAGAAGTGCGGCGTGAAATATGCGCCGGGAAGATTAGCGGCGAGGAGTGGCTAAGCGTTCACCGCTCCGCGCACAAGCTTGGCATCCCCACGAATGCGACGATGCTCTACGGCCACATTGAGCGCTCTGAGCATATAGCAGACCACCTGCTGCGCCTCTACGACTTGCAGGCGGAGACAGGCGGCTTTCAGGCGTTCGTGCCGCTACCCTACCAGCCGTGGGAGGGGGGGCTTGCGTGCGCAGGAAGCACGGGGGTGGACGACTTGCGCGTGCTCGCGGCGTCGCGCATCGTGCTTAGCAACGTCCCGCATATAAAGGCATACTGGATTGGTTTCGGGCTGAAGCTTGCGCAGGTGATGCTCGCCTGGGGCGCGGACGACCTGGACGGCACAATCGGCAGCGAGCGCATCTTCCACGCTGCGGGCGCAAAGACGCCGGCAGGGGTAACATTGGACGCGTTAGCTGCTATTATTAACGGCGCGGGGCTGCGGCCTGTGCTTAGGGACGCGCTTTACCGCGAACTCACCTGATACCGGGGAGAAAGGGTATGGCTGAGAAGTATAAGGTTGGGCTTCTTCCATTTCTGAACGCCTTGCCGCTGGTTTACAGGCTGCAAACGCGCGACTCGGTAGAGCCGGTTTGGGGAATGCCGTCAGAACTGTTTCATTTGATGCAAGCGGGGAAGCTGGACGCGGCGCTGACATCCTCCTTCGTGTATGCGGCGAAGCTGCGCACGCGCATTACCGATCTCGGCGTGGCGGCCGAAGGGCGCGTGCTCACGGTTATGCTCTACTCCCAGGACCCGCTTGATATGGTTGAGGTGATTGAGGAAGACCCTGCGAGCCTGACTAGCAACGCCCTCATGCGCATCATTTTCCACGAGCGCAGGCAGCACGTGAAGTTCATCCCCTGCCCTAACTTGCGCGGGAGGCTTGCGCCGCGCACCGGCCGCATCGTCATCGGAGACCATAACTTCCAGCCGCCGTTTACTTACCACCACGCCTATGATGTTGCTGCGCTTTTCCACAGCATCTTCAAGCTGCCGGTTGTCTTTGCACTCTGGCAAGGCGGAGACAGTACACCGCAACCGCTAGTGGAGCTGCTTGAGCGCGCCTACGCCGAGGTTGAAGCAGACTGGGAAGGGACTTACAAGTATGCAGTCCGCGAGTGGGCCATCACCCACCAGGCGGTTGAGGAATACTTCGGGACCATCCTCCACTTCCGGCTCACACCGCGCGACCAGGACTTCCTGGAACTTTTCGGCCGCAAGGTGCATGAGCTAAAGCTCGTGAACCTGGGGCAATAGGCGAAACGGACGTGCCTCGCGCGCTTACTTACGATGAGACTGCAAAGCTCGCAGCAAAGCCGCTAGAAGGCGGAAGGCTTAAGCAAGACGAGGGTATCGCACTGCTGGAAGGCGGGAACATCCACGCAATAAGCGCCGCCGCGCACGAGTTTCGGTTGCGCAAGGCTGATGCCACAAGCGTGACCTACGTCGTTGACCGCAACACTAATTACACGAACATCTGCGTGACGCGCTGCGCGTTTTGCGCATTCTCATGCGATGAAGGCGAGTCGGATGCGTATGTGCATCCATACGACCCTATTCTCAAGGCAAAGATTGCCGAGGCCGTCTCGCTTGGCGCGACGCAGATACTCATGCAGGGCGGGCATCATCCCGCGCTGCCGCTTTCGTGGTATGAGGAGCTTGCGCGCAACATCAAGCGCGACTTCCCCGCGATAACGCTGCACAGCTTTTCCGCGCCGGAGATTGTGCACATCGCGCGCCTGTCGGGGCTTGCGCCGCGAGAAGTGCTGGCGCGCCTGCGCGATGCAGGGCTGGACAGCCTTCCCGGCGGCGGCGCGGAAATACTAGTGCAGCGCGTGCGCGATGTCGTGTCGCCGCGAAAGGCGAGCGCGGACGAATGGCTAAGCGTGATGCGCGATGCGCATACGCTGGGGATGCGCACGACGGCGACGATGATGTTCGGGCATGTTGAAACGCTGCCCGAGCGCATTGAGCACCTTGAACGCATCCGCGCGCTGCAGGACGAAACCGACGGCTTCACCGCGTTTATCTGCTGGGCGTTTCAGCCGGAGAACACGCCGCTTGGCGGGGCGGCCATAGGCGGGCTGGAATACCTGCGCATGCTCGCCGTGTCGCGGCTGTATTTGGATAACTTCGCGAACCTGCAGGCGTCTTGGGTGACTATGGGGCCGAAGGTGGGGCAGCTTGCGCTGCTCTTCGGCGCAAACGACATGGGCGGGACGATGCTGGAGGAAAACGTCGTCGCCGCCGCAGGCACGAGCTATTCCCTCACCGAGGCCGAGCTTCGCCGCCTCATCACTTCCGCCGGCTTCGCGCCCATGAAGCGCGCCACCGATTACACGCTGTTGGAGTAAGCCGCATCACGCGTTCTTCCTGCGCGCACCGCATCCCCTGTGCTAACATTTCGCTGATGGACGAAAAGCTACATATTGATTCGCAGGCGATACACGGTGACGCGCGCGAGGATGCGCCGGAGCTCTCAGGCGTTGCGCCGATGTTTATGACCTCATCGTTTGGCTTCGCGAGCGTTGAGGAAGGCGCGGAAATCGCGCGCGGGCACGGCGAAGGGCACATGTATACGCGCCAAAGCAACCCCACGATTGCGCGATGGGAAGAGCGCATCGCTGTGCTTGAGGGCGCAGCAGGCGGATGCGCGGCCGCGTCGGGCATGGGGGCGATAAGCGGCGCGGTGATGCACATCGTGCGCGCTGGCGAGAGCTTCATCGCACCTCCGACGCTGTATTCAGGGAGCGTGCGCTTCTTCCGCGACATCCTACCGCGCTACGGCGTTGAATGCCGTTTTGTGGACTTGCGCGAGCCGGGCGCGTTGAAGGCTGCGGCTGATGCAAAAACGCGCGCGCTATATTTGGAGTCGCCTGACAATCCCCTGCTGCGCATGCACGACGTGGAGGCACTCATCAACGAGGCGCACGCGCTTGGCCTGCGCGTCATTTTTGACAACACATTCAACACGCCGCTGCTCTTTCGGCCGATGGATTGGGGCGCGGACGTCGTCGTGCATTCCGCGACGAAATACCTTTCGGGCCACGGGCATGTCATCGGCGGCATCATCCTTGCGCGGGACGAGGCGCTCCTGCGCGAGATACACCACGAAACCGTTTACAACTTCGGCGCGACAATGTCGCCGTTCAACGCATGGCTCCTGCTGTTGTCGGCGGAGACGCTGCCTGTGCGCATGAAGCGGCACTGCGAAAACGCGTTGGAAATCGCGAAGTTACTGGAAACGCATGCGAAAACCGCGTGGGTGAACTATCCTGGCCTCGCGTCGCATCCCGAGCATTCGCTGGCGAAGAAGTACCTGCCGGACGGCTGCGGCGGGATGATTGCGTTTGGATTGAAGGGCGGGGCTGAGGCGTGCTCGCGCGCGCTTGACGCGGTGAATCTCATCACGCACCAGGTGAGCCTCGGCGACGCGAAAAGCCTGATGATTCACCCGTTCAGCATGATGTTTGAGACGATGCCGGAGGACGAGCGCAGGAAGCTGGGGATAATGCCGGAGATGCTGCGCCTCTCGGTCGGCCTTGAAGATGTGCGCGACCTCATCGCCGATTTGGAACAGGCGCTGGAGAGGGCGTAGGGGCGAGGGATTAGGGTTCCTGAATTTGGAGCGGCACTGAAGCAAGCCAGCGTCCGGCTGGTGCCGCCTACGTGTTAATTGGCATATCTTCTCCTAAGCAATGTACCCCCCAATTGTAGGCGGGACTTTAGTCCCGCTCTGGAATCCGAAAGCCCTAAGGCTCAAGCATCTCACGGACGAATTCGGCGGCGTCAAACTCAACGATGTCGTCCGCCTGTTCGCCGACGCCGAGGAACACGACCGGCACCTTCGCCGCCTTCACGACGGGGAAGATGACGCCGCCCTTCGCGGTGCCGTCAATCTTGTTGAGGATGATGCCGTGCAGCGGGACGGCCTCGGCGAAAAGCTGCGCCTGCGATATCGCGTTTTGCCCCGTCGTCGCGTCAAGCACCAGGAAGTTCACCTCGTGCAGCGCGGCAGCCGCATTCACCCCGCGCTTCTCCGCGACCTTGCGCGCGGCGCGCCCGACCTTGCTCAGCTCGTCCATCAGCGACTTTTTCGTCTGCATGCGCCCCGCGGTGTCAACTAGCACCGCGTTCTTTCCCTGCGCCAGCGCGTGCTCTACCGCGTTGAACACGACGCTCGCGGGATCAGCGCCTTCCGCGCCGGTGATGACGGGGAAGCCGATGCGCTTACCCCAAATGCAAAGCTGCTCCACGGCGGCGGCGCGGAATGTGTCGGCGGCCGCTGCCACGCAGGTTATTCCTTCCGCCTGCAATAACTTCGCTACCTTCGCAAGCATCGTCGTCTTCCCCACGCCGTTCACGCCCGCAAACAACACGACGGATAGCTTCCCCTCGGCGGTGATGCGCATCGGCTCGGCGGCGCTCAGCATCGCGGTGAGCTTTTGCCCCAGCAGCGCGCGCACTGCGTCAATGCTTGTCGCGCCGTGGTCTTTCGCCATGCGCTTCAAGTCTTTGACGATGATGTCCGTCTCGGCAAGGCCGATGTCAGCCAGCACCAGCGCGTCGTGCAGCTCCGCGTAATACTCGTCGTCAACTTCGGTTCTGCCGGTCGCCGCAAGCTGCATTAGGTTCGTGAACGCGGCGCGCGTGCGGTTCAGGCCTTTGCGCCAGCGCGAAAGCTCGGCCTCGCTTGGCTTCGCTTCCTCCTTGCGCTTGCCGAAAAGCCGCATCATTGCGCCCCACCTTCCACGTAGCCTTCAGCCTGCTTGAGCGTGACTTCCAGCACGCGCGAGACTCCGCGCGGCTGCGTCACCACGCCGACGAGGCGCTGCATTACTTTCATCGTGTGCTTGTTGTGCGTGATGATAATGAATTGCTCTTGCTGCGAAAGGTCTTGCAGCAAGCGCAGCAAGCGCACGACGTTAACGTCGTCAAGCGCGGCGTCAACTTCGTCTAGCACGCAGAAACTGCCTGGGCGCACCATGTGCACGGCGATGAACAGGGCGATGAATAGAAGGCTGCGCTCGCCGCCGGACAGCGACTTGAGGTTTTGCCGCCGCCCGTTGGGGAGCTGCACTTCAATTTCCACGCCGGACGCGGTGAGGTTGTCCGGCTCGGTCAGGCGGAAGCGCGCGAAGCCGCCGCCGAAGAGCTGCACAAACAGCTCGTTGAACTTCGCTTCAATGCGCTTGAGGCTTGCGGCAAAGCGTTCCTTCGTCTGCGCATCCAGCCGCTCCAGCGCGTTTTGCGTGTCGGCCGCAGCAAGCTGCAAGTCCTCTTCCTGGCGCTGGAGGAAAGTTAGGCGCTGGCGCTTTTCCGCATATTCGCGCGGCGCAAGCGGGTTCACTTCACCCAAGTTAGCCAGCGCGCGCTCCACGCGGGAAAGCTCCTCGCGGCAGTCCTTCTCGCCAATCGCGCGGTAATCAAGCATCGGCGCCATCTCGCGCGCCGGCGCGTCAACCGTCTCCACTGCCTTCACCGCGCCGAAGCTCGGGTGAAACTCCGAGGGCTGCACCTGCGGGCGCACGATGTCGCGCTCAAGCTCGTGCATCATCGTTATGACGGAGATGCCGAGGCTGCCGTGAACTTCGCGGAACACTTCGGCAAGCTCGCTTTCCGCCTGCCACATGCGCTCGTTTTGGTCGGTGGACGACGCTGCCAAGCGCTGCTGGCTATCCAACAGCGATTGAAGCTCGGAGTTGAGCTGCTCACGCCACGCGGCAAGCTCCGTCTGGCGCGCTGTGAATCCCGACGCATCGCTCTCTGATGCGGCAAGCTTCTCCGCCAGCGCTTTCAGCGATTCGGCATTCGCCGTTTGCTCGCGCGTGAGCGTGGCAAGCTCGCTTTCCATGCCGGCACGAGCAGCTTCATTGCGCGCGCATTCCGCTTCCAGCGCTGATGTTTCGCGGGCGAGGCGCGCACATTCCGCATCCACGACTTCGCGCTCGCCGGCAATGCGCAGGCGGCCATTCTCCAATTCGCGTATCTTCTCGCGGTGCTGTATCAAGCGCTCTTCGCTGGCCTTGAGGTTCGCAGCCTGACGCTCGGTTTCGCCGCCCATCTTTTGCAGCTCCGCCGCCAGCGTTTCATGCTTCGCCTGGAGCGATTGCTCAAGCGCATTTAGCTCGGAAAGCTGCGCTACCAGCGCCTTGTGCTGCGCCGCCAGCTTCTCGCGCTCGCCGGATACGCCCTTCTCACGTGACTCTGCCTCAGTGAGCTTGCTGCGCAGGTCAACCGACATAACTTGCAGGTTGCGCACAGCCTTGTCCCAATGCGTAATCTCGCCGGCGAAGCGGTTGCGCTGCTCATCCAGCGAGCGCACGCGCTCTTCAATGACCACGCGCTTCTCCGCCAGCGCGACGATTTCCTCGTCCACGCGCGGCAGCTCGGCATGCTTGTGGAACAGCAGCGTGGCTTCGGGCGCGCCGGGCTTGCGGATGACGCCGCGCGTAAGCAGCGTCAGCGCAGGGCGGATGAGGCATCCGCTTAGGCCGCTGTGTTCGGCGAGCAGCGCTTGCGCATCGGCAGCGGTGTTCACTACGGCGATTTCGCCGAGCGCAGTGCGCAATGCTGAAATGACGCGGCGCTCGCCGTGCAGGAAACCCCACAAGCTTTCCCAAGGCTTCTGCTGGGTTTCTGCGGCGAGGTTTTGCGGCGCGATGAATATGCCGTGCAGCGAGGGCTCGCCGACTATTTGTTCGCCGTTTCCGTCCGCGATGACAAACGCTTTTGCGACTTCACCCAGCGCAAGTTCCACCGCTTCCGACCATTCGTCCTCAAAACTGATGAGGTCAAGCAGCGGCGTGAGTTGCAGCGCCGACGCACTTTCGCCGGTGGCGTAGAAATCGGCCTTGAGCGCTTCGTATGTATTTTTCATCGCGGCGAGGTAGCTCGCGCGCTCGTTAACCGACGCAAGCTCGCGCTCGGATGCGCGCAGGTCGTCGGAAAGCTTTGTGAACTGCGCGCGCATCTCCTCAAGCCTGCGCTGCTCGGCAGTCAGCCGTTCTTCCTTCGCAACGAAATCTAGCGATAACTGGTCGCGCGATGATTGCAGCTTGCTTAGCTCCTCCGCGCGCGTCTGGCGGTCGGCTTCAATCTCCTTGATGCGCCGCTCGCATATTTGCCGGTCGCGCTGCGAATTCGCCAGCTTCTCCTTCGTCACCGCAAGCTCTCGTTCCGCATCCGACCTGCGCTTGCCCGCGGCGTTCATCTCATCACGCAGCCACGAAAGCGAGTTTTCCTCGCGCAGCACAAGCTCTTCGGCCTTGCGCAGCATCCCGTCGGCTTCCTCAAGCAGCTTCGCGCTTCCAGCCACGCGCTCGTCAAGCCCGGCGCGCATTTTCCCGATTTCCTCAAGGCGAAGGCGAGACGATTGCAGCCGCGCGGTTTCTTCCTGAATCCTCAGCGCAAGCGAGCGACCCTTTTCCTGCATCACGCTGTCGCTTATGCGCAAGCGCGAATGCTCCTCGCGCAGCCTCGCCAGTTCGTCCACCAGCTCACGGTTCTGGCGCAGCGCTTCCGCCGCATCCCGCTCCGCTTGCTCAAGCTCGCTTCTGCGCGCCGCGATTGATTCCTCAAGCTTGGCGGTGCGCTCCGCATGGCCCGCCCGCTCGGCGGCAACCTTCTCGTATCTCGCGGCGGCGGAGAGCAGCCTTCCCCGGATGAGCTTCCCGGCAAGCCAGCGCCGCAGCTCGCCCAGGTATTCATGGCGCAGCGCGTCCTGCGCCTGGTCGTGCAGCGCAGCGACGTCCTCGTCAAGCGTGGAGATGATGTCGCGCACGCGGGTCAGGTTGCGCTGAGTGCGCTCAAGCCTGCGCGCGATGGTCGTCTTGGCGCGCAGCAGCAATGCTACGCCGCTCGCCTCGCCGAGCCATTCGCGGATTTCCTGCGGGGATGAGAGCAGCTTCTTCTCAACTTCGCCCTGGTTGATTGAATACGCGGCGAAGCGGCCAAGCTGGAAGCGCGCGAAAGTGCGGTCTATCGTTGAAAGGCGCGCAGCCTTGCCGTTAATCTGGTAATCGGAAAGCCCTTCGCGGTATGCCTTGCGGCTAAGCGTGATGAGGTCGCCGGGCTGAAGCCTCGCCAGCCCATACGGGTCGGGCTCGGCAACGCCTTCGCTTGCGCCTTCATCGCCCGCAGCATCATCGCCTTCGCCGGCTTCACCTAGCTCGCTGCCGAAGGGGAGCGAGGCATAGTCGCCCGCCTCGTCGTCTTCGGGAAGGTGAATCAGCTCAGGCTCTATATCGCCTGCGCCCGCGCCCTCGTCGTCGCCCAGGTATTCAAACGTCAGCGAAACGCGCGCGAGGTTTTGAGCGGGATGCGTTTTGGTGCCGCCGAATATGATGTCGGACAAGCGCCCGACGCGCAGGACTGTCGGCTTTTGCTCGCCGAAAACGAAGTGAATCGCGTCAAGCACGTTGCTCTTGCCCGCGCCGTTTGGTCCGACAATTCCAAGAAGGTCGTAGTCGGTCTCAACGGTCGTGGGCAAGGCAAAGCTCTTGAAGCCGTTTAGGTCTATTTTAGTTAGCCTGAGCACGCGTCCTGCCACAAGCCCCGCGCCTATTCGGTGCGCCTTCCGCACCCGCGCATGGGATGCAGGGGATTATAGCAGTCAGAGGCAGAATTGGGGGCTGAAAATCCCGCTTATCGTGCTACGGCGCGGTGAAGGTGCGCTTGCCGGCGGAGTTAGTCAGCGCGAGCGTCGAAGTGCCATCGTAGGCGAAGTTAAGCGAGGCGCGCGACGCCGAATTCGTCGTAGAAGGTCATCGCCGGCGTGCCGTCCATTTCGGTAATGAGCATTTCCCGGGAGCGCCCGACATCGTCGTAAAGGAACAGCCCGACCGAGTTGTTGCGCGCCACGCCCAGCTGCGCCCGTATCGCGTTGAGGTCGTCAACGATTTGGATCGTGTTCGCGCAGATAGCCCCCTGCGCGTTCCACCACTGCGGCACGGCGGAGAGGATGAATGCCAGTGAGATAACGGCAAACAGGCCGGCAAGGGAAAACGTCAGCACGCGGTTGTGCGCCTTGAAGCGGCTGAGCCGGGCTTCCAGGCCGTCAAGCCTCGTTTGCAGCGCGGTGTATTCGCAGCTATCCATCGGGATACTCCTGAGTTTATGCATGTAGCATTCGATACCCGGCTCGCACTGAAACAAGATGCGATGGTGGAAGCGGATTGCCAAAGCCCCGCCAATGCTAGAATTGGCGCGATGAACGAACCGCATGATGCGACACAAAGCGGCGACCACCGCGCGGGCGAGGGCTTCGCGCGGCTGGCGCAGATAATGCGGCGGCTGCTCGGCGAAGGCGGATGCCCGTGGGACAGGGAACAGACGCTGGCGTCGCTGCGGCAATATGTCTTGGAGGAAGCGCAGGAAACCGCCGCCGCGATTGACGAGCTGCTGGCGGTGGAGGCGCAAGTGCGTGCCGCGCGCGGGCTGCCCCCTGACGATCCCACGCCGCCGCCGGGCTTCGCCACTTCGCACAACGACAAGGGCACGACGCACGCGCACCATCCCGCGCAGATTGACTTTGCGCAGGAAGCATCTGCGTCGGGCGCGCCGCTGGGCGATGGCGAGCTGCCCGATGAATTGCAGGCGAGGTGGGATGCGGCGAAGAAGCACCTCGTCTTGGAGCTGGGCGACCTGCTGCTTCAGCCGGTGTTTCAGGGCGAGCTGGGCGCGCTCATGGGCTACTTCACGCTTGACGAAATCATCGCGGGCATCTGCGAGAAGCTCATCCGCCGCCACCCGCATGTCTTCAGCGATGCCGAAGCTAAGACCGCCGAGGATGTGCTGGATAACTGGAAGAGGATTAAGGATGGGGAGAAAAGAGAGGGATAAGGGATAAGAGGTTAGGGGTAAGCCCAGAACCGTAGGCCGCACTTTAGTGTGGCTCCGGTGTTCGGTGTTCGGTCAGATAGTGAGAGACTCATGATCATAACTGAGTACGCCGGGCTAACCAGCCCGGCTC
>JBBIJQ010000025.1:0-26285 GCA_037445915.1 Planctomycetales bacterium
GTCAATGAGCGTCCCCGCGCCCATGAAGCCTGTTCCCTGTGCCCACTGCAGGCCGATGTACTCATCGTTCCCCTTCAGGTCAATGAGCAAGCCTACGCCCATGGAACCGCTGCCTTGCGAGTAACGCTGCGTGGACGAGTAGGTGTCGTTGCCACTGACTTCAATCAACACACCGACGGGATGTTTCAGCGAAGTCCCAGACCCCGCCGTCGTTGTATAGAAGTCATTGCCGCCGAGGTCTATTAGCAGCGCTGGCGCTTCGCCCTGCCGCCATGTTCTTCCCGTGCCTGAAATGATGAGCTTGCCCAACGGCGTTTCGCGAACGAGCAAGTCTGCTTCGGTTAGCTTCGCCGCAAACTCGTTTCGCAGATCCATTTCAAGCGCATTCAAAAACACGCTGTCAGTCAATCGCGCCAATTCCATCTGCGCAAGCATCAGCTCGCGGTAGTTGATTCGCTTCGCCATCTGCACGAGCTTAATGTTGCCTTTCATGCGCGCGCGGTCTTCGTCCTCGTGTATGTAAGTCATCCAGCAAAACACGTCTGCGAGCTGCTCGCGCTGCGTCTCCAAGAACGCCTTCTCTTCGTCCGTGAGATTAGCGAATGCGGCGTAAACATGCGTCGCAGCTCCGTCCAGCACCGCATATAGCTGGTCAAATTGCTGTTCTGCGGTTAGGCCGGTTTTCATCGGAGAATATGCGGCCTTGAAAGGCGCGATGTCTTGCATGTTGCGAACTTCGTCAAGCAGCGCGCTGTAACCGTCAACGCCCCTCAAGGAATAATCCTGCAACGCATCCGTAATGCCGCGCGTCACCGCTTCGGTCTTCAGGCCGTCGCGCAGGATGTATGTCGTGCGCTTCAGGCGGTAACCATCGTCCGGCGTGGCGCGGTTGTAGAGCCGCATCCACAAATCGTCGCAATCCTTACGTATGCCCAATGCGCCTATCATCTCGTCCATCAGCGCCCGCGCTTGCGGGTTAGTGTCGGTAATACCCGGCAGCAGCATCTCGTTGGGCGCGAATACGCCTTTGGCCACTTCAGGCCGCTTGCCTAGGATTATCGCCGCAGGGAATGTAGTCGGCATATTGACCGCGTCAAGCGCGGCGCGCTCGCCTTCCTTCAAGTTACCCACAATCGGCGTAAACTCGCGCAGAGGATCGGATGATATATATGGCGCGCCGTTCAAGGCAATGCTAAGTTGTGGCCCGGGACGGTAGATCTCAAGCTTAAGCGCATCGCCAACTTGCTTGCCTTTCAGCGCTTCTTGCAGCGCAGGGATGAAGCCTGCGCTGTCGCCCTCCAGCTTTTCGCCTTCAATCCCGATTATGACATCGCCGGTGCGAAGCCCTAAGCGTTCGGCAGGGGATTCCTGCACGACGTCAATCAAAATGCCCGCAGGTTCAGCGGATATAGCCATCCGCAGTCCCATGTAAACGCCGTCGGCTGCGATGGCGGCCTGCACAACTAACGTTAATACAACTGCAATGATTAAAACCAACAGCCTCATGTCCATCCCCTGTTTCGCAAGTATTGCTTGCCGCAAGCGAGTCACTTATTGCCGATTGACACCGACTGCGCCGCTCCATTCCCAAGCTTGGAGTAATCAAGCTCCGAGCCAAACAAGCTGTGCGGAATCATAAACACCGCAAGCATGACAAACGCCGCCCAAAATGCAGCCCATCGCGCCCGCTTCAAATCCGTGTTGCCGCGGCGAGCGATTACTGCCAGCGCTATTATCCACGCTATAAGCGCTATCAGCGTCTTGTTATCGGTAAGGTCCCATCCCAGCGGGATGCCTGCCCACCAAACCCCAAAAGCGTAATGCTGCATTATCGGGCCAAAAACGAACCCGCCTAGAAGCAGGGCTGTGAGCGCCCACCACATGAGCCTTCGCAGTTGGCCGGTGTCGCGAATAACCTCAAGCCCGACGCGGGCGGCAATGAGCATCGCCGCAAACATGAACAGGACGTGAAGGATAGTAAAAGAAACCGGGACATCGCCTTTGAAGCGGATGATAGCCGGCGACGCAGGAAACCTCTCCTCGTTGGGGCCGTTGCGCAGGACGATGTAATACTCGAGCTTGCCCGCTGGAGGCTGCGCTGGAAGATAAGCGGCGAGATACTCGCCTTCGCGCGCCAGCAGTATCGCCTTAGGTGTGTCGCCGGTCTTATAGCGCTTGAAGAAGGCTACGCCGGCGAAGCCTTCCGGCGCCTTGAACGCTATGCGCGCATCCCTGATAGCCACGTTGGAGCGCAGTAGCTGGTATCGAATCGTTTCCCCGCCAACTTCAACGCTGCCTTTAAGGGGATAAGTCGGGCCGGTAGTGCGCTGGTAATACGCCAAGAAAAGGGTTATCACCAACGCAAGAACCCAAAACCAAGTGCTGACTGTCTTAATGCGCCGGTTCGTCCGGCTAATTTCAGTTTCCATGGCGCACAATTCTAGCACTGTCGCGGTTGAGATGCCGGCAAAGCAAGGTGGATAAGGTTATAATGCTAACGGAGGGCACTATGAGAATACTGGCATCTTTGCTGCTGGCCGTAACGCTCGCGGTTCTGCTCGCAACCCCGGCGCTTGCTGATAAGCGCATGCTCACAGAAGAAGACTACGTTGAGATTCTCGCGCTCGCCGCAACCGTTGAAACCGCGATTGTCGCTAGAGATACGAAGCTACTTCAGGAATGCTGCGACCCTTGGGGCGGCTTGTGGATTGACGCAGGGCATAGCGGAAGCTATAACCCTGCGCCCGTCATTTACTACGGCTGGGAACAGATACCCGAATTGCTTGACGACGACAGGCTTTACTTCGTTGGCAGGGCCGACGGCACGGGGCATCCTGTCTATGGGCGGGCTCCTGAGGTTATCTGGGAGGGGACGTGGCAAGTTCATGGCGTCGGCAACGATCCTTGCTTAGGCGAACCTGGTGAGTATCCCCGCTCTCTGGGGCGAATCCCATTGCCTGAGATGATTGCGAAATGCGACGGGCGCGAGGTAAACTCGCTAACTTATCCGCCGGCTAACATCCTATTCCCTTGGCAATACGATTACCATTTCGTCCAGTACTTCTTTGCCGGTGAAGACCGCAACGCCGAAGAGCCTTACGACAACCAGTTCTGGTTCCTGCTGTTTGACAGGAGAATGGAACAGGCTGGGCACAAATGGTGTTTAGTCGGCATCGCGCACTTGGACGGCTGGGGGATTTAGCTGCTTTCAGCTTGAGCAGGCTACGGTTCCTGCTTGTTCCCTTTAGATTAGCTGGCTGATGATGTCATCGGCTTTAGTAACATGCGCAAATCCGAACGCAAGGTTCAGCAGGCTAGCCCGGTGCATCTCTTCGCAGACGCTACCCGTCGCGTCCGCAAGGAAAAACACGCGGTAATCACGCATATATGCGTCACGCGCCGTGGTCTCGCAGCACAGGTTAGTCATTAAGCCTGCTATCACTAGGTCTTCAACTTTATAGCCGCGCAGCACTGTGTCCAGGTCGGTGTTGTAGAAAGATGAATAACGGCGCTTTGGTATCACTGGCTCATTGGGCATTGGCGCTAAGTCTTGGTGAATTTCCGACTCCGGGCTGCCTTCAACGCACCTTCCGTCCCACCACCAGCCCATTATTCCTGCATCCGAGCCATCTGCGCGGTGCACATGCCGTGTGAATATTACGGGTCGCTTGGCCGACCGGAATGCGCTGATGAGTCGTATAACATTGGGCAGGATGGCGAGGCCGCCGCAAGTGAAAGTCGGCGATTGCAAGTTCAGGAAGAACTCCTGCATGTCAACCACAAGCAGCGCCGCCCTGCCAGCCTCCAGCTTCATAAAGTGCCGGTTAAACGGTTCAATTTCCTTTAGCCAGCGTTGCGTTTTCTCATCCAGCGTTTTTGCCGTTACATACGGTTCCATCATTCACTTCCCTGCGCGTGAATTATGCCGTGCCTACGTCTTTGACCAAAGGCCGAGCTTGTTGCCGAGGCTGTCGCGGAAGTAGCAATAGTAGCCCATCTCCCCGTCGGCAATGGCGGTTTTTTCAGTAACCCCCTTGCCGCCGTTGGCAGCAATCTTCTCCAACAATGCTGGGATATCCTCGCACTTAAGGTAAATGACACACCCGCCATCCCCGGCAGGCAGTTCACTTGTCAAGCCGCCGCCAAGGCCATCTTCACTTGTTGTGAAAATCGCATAGGTGCCGTCGCCCCACAGCTCAATCTTCCAGCCGAAAACAGCCTCATAGAAGCGTTTCGCCTCGGCCATATCCGGCGCGGGTATCTCAACGTGGCATATGTCATGGCTCATATCGCCCTCCTGAATGCAGTTGTTCATATTATCGCACAGCACGAGTGGCTGCGGCGCGGTAAGCCTGGTGGAGTTTAAATTAATCTAGAAAGGCAAATGGTAACCTACTCATGCTTGAACGATTAACGATACTCCGTTCTCTTATCGCAGTGATAGCGCTTGCAGCAAGGCAGCATGCGAGTCAGGCGCGTGAGTGGATGGAGCGTTAGGGGATATCCTGCAACGGCAGGCAAGTAAAAAAACCCGGCGCCGTCCTACTTTCCCACGGGGTTGCCCACCGCAGTATCATCGGCGCTGGAGAGCTTAACTTCCGTGTTCGGGATGGGAACGGGTGTGGCCTCTCCGCCATAGGCACCAGGAGCAGGGATTATACACTACTTAAAGCCTGTGTCAAGCGGTTTGCGGAAACACTACCTGAAAGGGCGCTAAGCCTCGCCAGGCTTTCCCTTGATTGGCGGGGTTTGCATTGGCTGCTTCTTCGCTTGCGACATCATCGCATTGATAAAGCGCATCTTCTCAATCTCCAGCACTGAAACAACGCGCATATCGTTGGTCTTGCCTTCAACTTTGACCTCTACGCTGCCGTCGTTGAAGAACTGAATGTTTATCACGTAAGAACCTGCTAACTCGCGTTGTTTCGCCAATGCCGTTCCTCCATTTAGCCTGCAAGATACTCGGCGATGAGCTTGAGAGCTTTGGCTCGGTGGCTGACGGGCGACTTGCGCTCCAAGCTGCAATCGCCGAAAGTACAGCCGTAAGGCGGGAAGTAGAATATCGGGTCATAGCCGAAGCCGTTGCATCCGCTAGGGCGTGGGGCAATGATTCCCTTCACCTCGCCCTGCGTCTCTGCGAGGACATCGCCGCCGCGAACGATTGCCATCGCCGAAACAAACCTGGCCCGACGGCTCTCCTCGTCCAGGCAGCCTGCGTCGCGCAGTCTGGTGAGGACTATCTCTATGCGCTCCGGGTCGGTTGGCGCGATGCGGCTTGAATTCACGCCGGGATAGCCGCCAAGCGCGAACACTTCCAGCCCTGCATCTTCAGAAAGCACCATAGTCCCGGGTTCTAAGTGCTTGGCCAGCGATAGCGAATAGTAAAGAGCTTTAGCGCGGGCGTTTTCGGCAAATGTGGTTGCTGGTTCCGGGGGCTCTGGGACTGGCGGAAATTCGTCAAGCTCCAGAATCCTGGCGGAGCCAGCTAACCCGACTATCACCTCGCGCAGTTTCCCCTCATTGAGCGTGCCGAATAATACTTTCGGAATATACAAGATACACTCCCTATAGCCTAGGAGAGGGCTGGTTGCGCTATTATACTCCGCTCTCGTAGCTATGTAAAATTGGCGCCTTGCTTTCAAAATGATGTCGTTACCTAAAACTCGCAGCCTTCTCTACCGGCTCTACCCGCTGAATTGGATGCAGCTTGGGCTGATAGATAAGTACACGCTGCATTACTTCAGCATCGGCTCAATACTGGGCGGGTTGTCCGGCGGCCTGTGGACTATCGCAGCCATCGTCCTGCAGAAGTCACTTGGCGGCTCTAACTTTGAAGTGACTATCTTCTCAATGATTGGCCCCATCACCGCCCTCTTCGCCATTTTTGCGGCTGAATGGATGCGCGGCCGCGATAAGCGGAAGTTCATATTCTGGTCAGGGCTGTTCGGGCGGCTGCCGATGGTGCTGATGCTGTTCATTTCCGACAGCGCTGTTTTCATTTTCCTCGCGTTCCTAAGCTTCATTTGCGGCTCAGTGCTTACTCCAGCGACAAACTCGCTTTTACAGACGAACCTCACCCGCAAGTCGCTGGGCAAGATGTACGGCTGGCTTACCGTCCTTGGAACGGTCACGGTGATAGTCGCCACCGTGCTCAGCGGCTATCTTCTGCAATGGGACCCGAACTCCTACCACTGGCTATTCGCGCTATCGGCGCTGCTTGGAATCGCATCCAGCACCGTCGTCGCCAAGATTCGCCCGCGCAGGACGGCATTCCATCGAGGGCGCACGCTCTACCTCCACCACGTTCCGTTTATGCAAGTGCTGCGCACAAGCGTAATTGTTCCGCTGCGTAGCAACGCGGAAATTATGCTGCGCAACAAGGGCTTTGCGCTGTTTGAGCGCAACTTCTTCCTTTACGGTCTTGCGTTTATGGTCCTGCTCCCCGTCGTGCCGATATTCCTCGTAGAGCGGCTTGACATTGCCTACGACCAGGCAGGGATGGCGCTGGGGCTTTTCAGCCAGGTTGGCGTTGTCGTAATGACGCCCATTTTCGCGATAGTCTATGACCGGCTGCATCCTGTATCGTTCTCCCGCTGGATTTTTTTGCTTTTAGGGTTTTACCCGCTGGTGCTGCTTGCATCCGGCGCGCTGTCAGCGGCGACTGGAACTCACCCAATCCTCTGGGTGTATATCGCATACTTAATATTCGGCTTTGGCATGTCAGGCCTCAGCTTGTTATGGATGCTCTGTTCTATCCACTTCGCCGGCGACGAAGATGCCACGCCTTACAGCGGGATACATACTACCCTGGTCGGGCTGCGTGGAATGGTGGGGCCGCTGCTGGGCTATTTCCTAAACAAGTTTTTGGGGCCTGAATCAGTCTTCATCCTTGGCGCTTTGCTGTTCTGGCTGGCTGCGTTGCTTATGTGGAAGCTATACGGCGACATCCGCGCCGGCCGCGTTAGCGGCCCTTCCGGCGAAAACGCTTGCCCGACCCCGCAGTAACGCAGACCGCGCTCCTGCTATAATCCTGCGCATGCCGAACAAACAGACTTTATACGATTACCTTGAGCGCCTGAAAGGCGCGAACATTGGGGATGTTGAAATCTACTGCGCGGAAGCCGAGAGCACGCGCGCTTCTGTGCGCAACCGCAAAGTGGAAAACATCCAGCAAAGCCGCAGCAGCGGGATGGGCATCCGCGCGCTCAAAGAAGGCCGCCTTGCGTTCACGCACACGACCGACCTTTCCCCTGCTGGCATTGATGCCGCCGCGGAGAGCCTTGCCGCCTTCCAGTCAGTTACTGAGCCTGACGAGCACAACCACTTCGCCAGCCCCATGCCGCCAGCTGCAAAAGCGCTGGACGCTTCCGACGGCGGCGGCGTGGCCGTGGCAAAGCTCGCTGCGAATGCGCGCGAAATGGCCGAATACGCGCTGTCGGTGGCATATGTAAATCTTGCGGAAACGCGCACCGACGCGAAGACTTCCCGCGTGAATCTGCTTAGCACTAAGGGCGTTGACCTGTCGTTTGACAGCACATCTTACGAGGCGCTCACCAAAGCTCACGCGCATAAGGGCGACCTCAAAGAAGTCGCATATTCATACGCCGCATCGCGCCATTTCGCGGACCTCTACAGCCCCTGCCGCATCGGCAACGAAGCCGGCGAATGGGCGCGCGACAAGCTTGGCGCGGAAGCCCTTCCAAGCGGCGAGCGCCCAGTCGTGTTCATGCCGATGGCTGGCGGCAGCATCGTTGAATACCTTGCCGCCGCGCGGAACGGCGAGATGATCAATATGGGCGCGACCTTTATGGTCGGCAAGCTTGGGGAACAAATCGGGGCCGGGCTTGTGCAACTCATCGAAGACCCGTTGATGAAGCGCAGAGTGGAAACAGCGCTATGGGACGGCGAAGGAACTCCCACTATGCGCAAGGAAGTCATCACGCAGGGCACGCTCAAGACGTACTTCCACAACCTCAAGTCCGCCGGCAAAGCAGGCGCGATTACAACTGCTAATGCCACTCGAGGCGGATACGCTTCGCTGCCTGTTATTGGCAACATGGGATTATTTATGGAAGCGGGCAAGACGCCGGTTGGGCAAATCATCAGCGAAATCAGTGATGGGCTGCTTGTTTACATGATGATGGGGCACGGCCCTGACATGTCCACCGGCATGCTCTCAATGGGCGCGTCCGGCTGGCACATCAAGGACGGCAAAGTCGGCAAGCCGGTGAGCAAGGTTACCATCGCAGGCAACATGATTGACCTGTTCAAGAACATAGACGCGGTCGGAGACGACCTTGACCTTGCGCGGCCATACCGCACGCCAACATTCCGCGTCTCCAAGATGAGCGTTAGCGGAAGCTAATCATGCCGCTCGCGGTCGGCGCAGCGCTTATCGCCGTCCTCGCGGTGGCAGCTTACGCGCTTGGCATAATCGGCGCATCCGGCGCAATTGCCGGTGCCGCCGTTTCTTTCGCCATACTCGCCTGTGCCGGGCTTTCCGGCTTCATCGTGCTGCTGGCGTTCTTTCCTGCCGCCACTTACATCGCACACGCTTCCTCTGCTCTAATACGCGCATCGCGCTCTGGAAAACCGCTGCTTCCTGCGCTGCACCCGCGTTCATCTGCAGGGATACGCCGCGACGGCTGGCAGGTTCTTGCGAATGGAGGAGTCCCCGCGCTACTGGCGATTGCGCATTCCATATCCATCGGCACGTTGCCGCTGCAAGCTAATGGCTGGAGCCTTGCCGTAACACCATCGCCTTTCCTTACAGCGATGACAGCCGTGCTCGCATTTGCCGCATCCGACACTGCATCGCATGAAATCGGCGAGGCCATTGGCGGACGCACATTCTCCCCGCTTAAGCGCAAGCTAGTGCCACCGGGGACGACAGGCGCGGTTAGTTGGGCTGGAAGCGTGGCCGCACTTGTAGTCATTACCTTTTTCGCCGCCGTTGCAGTAGTCGTTGGAGCGACGCCTGACGCGCTCCAAGTCACCGCTGTAATCATAGGCGCGGCCGTAGGCAACATCGCAGACACGCTCATCGGCGCATGCGTGGAAACTCGCTCTCACAAATGGGGGAACAACGCGACTAACTTCGCGGCAGGCATCATCGCCGCCGTCACGGCGGTGCTGTTAAATTCCCTGCTTTCGTGAGCATGGCGGCTTACTAGAAGCCTATGCCCCTGCCCTTGCGCTTGCATTCGGCGCAGAAAATCTGTACGCCTGAAAGCGTCGCGGCGCTGCCGTGTTTCGCGTCGGCGAACCAGCCCCCTTCGGAATAGCTGCCCCTCATTCCCCAAAAGAGCCGCTGGCCGCACCTGCCGTCATGCCCGTGGCCGTGCTGCAAGCACTCGCACCTGCCTCCTGAACGCTGCCACGCGCCCTGGAGGACGCTTATCTTTAGTGAGCCGGATTCCATCCGCACCACCTCTCTATGATCTCACTATTATTATACACTGAAAGCCGCCATTTATTCGGATGGGAGTTTACTAATGGGTAAGCCGGACTCACTAGCGCAGCTCTGGATATCTGCAATCTGGAACTAATCCCTAGCCCCTATTCCTAAATCCCTCTTCGCATAGCGGGACTTAAGTCCCGCTACCCGTGATATGTCGTATTCCGTTACACCCCGCTTGTGAAACGTTTCTGCATCTTGCGCGGGCGTTGCGCCTGCTGGTAACATTCTCGTTTCCCTAGCTCATCCTTTCACAAGGAGCTTTCGCATGAACATCGTTGTATTGGCGAAACTGGTGCCCGACACGGAAGCGCGGCTTTCCGTGGGCAGCGGGAGCGTTGACCTCTCAGGCGTGGAGATGGTCATCAGCCCGTTTGACGAATACGCGCTGGAAGAAGCGCTGCGCATCAAGGACGCAGACGCGTCTGCGAAGATAACCGTCCTCATGGCGGGGCCCGAATCCGCCAAGAAGCAAATAACCAACCTGCTCGCGCTGGGAGCGGACGAAGCCGTCGTCATTAACGACGCGATAGACTCCGCCAACCCCGCCGCCATCGCCAAAGTCCTCGCCGCCGAAGTGCGCAAGCTGGATGCCACCATCGTCTTCGCAGGCAAGCAAGGCGTTGACTACGACTGGGGCATGACCGCAGTCGCAGTCGCCGTTGAACTCGGCTGGCCGCATGTGGGTGTGGTGAAGAAGTTTGAGCCCGATTTCGCAGGCGGTACCTTCAAGGCTGCCAGCGAATCCGACGAGGGCGACCTCGCATTCGCAGGCAAGCTCCCTGCAGTTGTCACCGCCGATAAGGCGCTAAACATGGTTCGCTACGCATCGCTGAAGGGCATCATGGCTGCGAAGAAGAAACCCATCACTGTGCACAAACTCGCCGAAGCTGGCGTGGACAGCGCAACGCTCGGCACGGCGAAGGTGGAGAATGTCAGCCTCGGCTATCCGCCTGCGCGTCCCGCAGGGCGCATCATCACCGGCGAAGAGGCTGCCGACAAGGTTCGCGAACTCGTCAAGTGCCTGCGCGAGGAAGCGCGCGCCATCTAGGAGAAGACCATGGGAAAAGCAATCATCTACCTTGAAGCTAAAGGCGACTGCCTGAAGAGGATATCCTGCGAAATGCTCACCGCCGCGAAGATGCTGGCGGACAGCGCCGTTGGCGTTATCGCCACCACCAGCGCACCAGCCCTCTCATCCGCGCGTGCATTGGGCTTGGAGAAGGTCGTCTTGCTGGAAGCAAAGCCTGACGCACTCTATGCCGCTGAAGCGTTCGCCGATGAAATGGCAAAGCTCATCGCTTCTGAAGGCGCGGCTTACGCCATTTTCGGCCAGACGAACATCGGCCGCGACCTTGCTGCACGCCTTGCAGCGAAGACAGGCTTCGGTTATATCAATGACGTCACCGAGATTGAGTCCGGCGCGCAGCCCATTTTCACCAAGCCGCTGTATGCAGGCAAGGTCATCGGCAAGTTCCGCTATGCCGTCGACGTCCCGCACGTCATTACCATCCGCCCTAACATATTTGAGCCTGCCGACGCTGCCGGCGGGGAATCGCCGATGGCGAGCGTGCAGCCTGACTACACATCGGCAGGCTGCGTGCTCAAGGAAATTGCGCAGAAAGCCGCGGGCGAGATTGACTTGCGCGAGGCTGAGATAATCATTTCCGGCGGGCGCGGCATGGGCGAAGCGGCTAACTTCAAGATGCTCTACGAATTCGCGGAGAAGGTCGGAGCGGCCGTCGGCGCATCGCGCGCGGTCGTGGACGAGGGCTGGGTGGAGAACACGCGCCAGGTCGGTCAGACTGGCAAGACGGTGAACCCCAAGCTCTACATCGCCTGCGGAATCAGCGGCGCGGTGCAGCACCTCGCGGGGATGCAGACGAGCCGCTGCATCGTGGCGATAAACACCAACGAGAACGCGCCCATCTTCAAGATCGCCGACTACGGCATCGTCGGCGACTGCAAACAGGTCATCCCCCTGCTCCTTGAGGAGATACTCAAGGCGCGGGGGTAAGCGCTCACATATGAATAATTAGAGAATGGGTAGATACTCTGTTGGCGTGTTAAGGGTTCACGGCGTTTGGGGGAATAGGATAGAACCGTAAACCCCTTCGACAGCGCCGTCCCCTTCCCAGAAGTGCATGCGCGACCTTGACGCTCAACAGAGTATCTACCCCCGTTCTACGTTCTACGTTCTCCCCTCTGGACTTACCTCTTACGCCTTATCCCTTATCCCTTTCCAGAGCGGGACTAAAGCGAGCCAGCCTTCGGCTGGTCCCGCCTACAAGCGAATTTACACCCACCTCCCCCCGCTTACATCCTTCTCCGCCTCCGTAAGCCCAATGAGCGCCACCTGCGCCTTATCCGGTATCGCGCCGAAGAGCGTGAGTTCGCGCACGTTCACGTTGATGCCCCCCGCGTTGTCCTCCACGCGCCCAACGACGGTGAACGGCCCGGGCTTGCTCGCGATGTGCGCGAAGCGCTCGTAGGCGTCGGGGAACAGCACCGCCTCGTAGGTCCCCGTGAGGTCCTCCATGCTCATGAACTTCATGCGCTTTCCCGTCGGCACGCGCACCACCGGCGAGCTGTCTATGCGCGGCGTTATCCCCAAATCATCGCTTGGTCGCACGCGCTCATCGTCATCTGCCTCCGCTTGCCCATTGCGTGATGCGCTCGCATCATCCTCCACATCGTCACCCTTCTTCACTTCCTCCTTGCGCCGAATGTCCACGCGCTTCGTGCTGATGCACCACCCCGCCAGCCGCACCTCCCGCCCGCCAAGCTTGGGCAAATCGCAGGCGCGGTGAAGCTCGCCCATGTGCGGGAGGAAGAACGCCAGCGGGTGCGCCCCCGCGCCGTAGCCGAGATACTCAAGCTCCATCTGGCACCTTCGCAGCGCGTCCCAGTCGGCAAGCGGCGGAAGCTGCTCCAGCAATTCCGCGCCGCGCCCGTCGTCAAGCTCCAAAAAGCCGTCGCCCTTGCTGTTGGCAAACTCGCACTGCAGCAGCCACAAAACCTGCGGCCGCGTGAAGCCGAGGCAGTCCAGCGCCCCTACCCGCGCCAGCACAATGAGGTCGGCGTAGCGCGCGTGCGTGCGGCGCAGGAAATCGCGCAGGCTACGAAACTCGCCGCCGCGCCGCCGCGCGTCCACGATGCTTTCCAGGCTGCCCGCGTGCACTTCGCTTATTTCGCCAAGCCCGATGCGCACCGCGCGCCCGCTGTCCTCGGCGGTGAAGTGCAGCTCGCTTGCGTTCACGCACGGCGGGAGGATGCGCAGCCCGAGGCGGCGGCATTCCTGGATATAGACACTCGTCGCGTAATAGCCGCCGTGGTTCGCCAGCACCGCCGCCATGAACTCCGCGGGATGGTGCGACTTCAAGTAAGCGACCTGGAACGAAAGCACGGCGAACGCCGCGCTGTGCGCCTTGCAAAACGCATAGCCTGCGAAGCTGCGGATTTGCCGCCAAAGCTCGCGCGCCACCGGCGGGTCAACCCCGCGCGCCTGCGACTGCTCAAGGAACTCCGCGCGCAGCTTGAGCATCGCCTCGTTGGAGCGCAGCTTGCCACTCATCGCGCGCCGGAGCAGGTCGGCCTGCGCCAGCGACATCCCCGCTATTTCGTGCGCGACCTTCATCACGTCTTCCTGGTATATCATCACGCCGTGCGTCTCCGCGAGCACACGCCCAAGCTCCGGGTGGATGTGGCGCACGAATTCGGGGTTGCGGTGGCGGCGCACGTATTCCTGCATCATCCCGCTTTCCGCGACGCCGGGGCGGATAACGGAACTCGCCGCGGTCAGTTCCTCAAAGGTCTCGGTGCGTAGCTTCGCCAGCAGTGAGCGCATGGCAGGGCTTTCAATGTAGAAGCAGCCCATCGTCTTGCCACCGCGTATCATCGCCACCGTACGCGCATCGCCGGTCGTCGCGCTAAAGTCGTCCACCGGCGGCGTTATGCCGCGCGCGGAAAGCGACGCCAGCGCGTCTTCCAGCACGCCCAACGACCGGTTGCCCAGCAAATCTATCTTGATGAGCCCCGCATCCTCCACGCCGTACATCTCGTGGTGCGTGACCACGAAGCCCTTTGACGCCCCGTAAAGCGCGGTGTGCTTGCGGATGTCCTCGGGCGCGATGACGATGCCTCCTGCGTGGATGCCGAGGTGCTGCGGCAGGTTGCTCAGGCGCTGCGCCAGCGCGAACAGCTCCACGTATTCCGGCGCCGACAAATCAATGCCGCGCGTTTCGGGGAAGGCCGTCGCGGGGTCGTCGGGGATGGACTCGCCCGACCACAACGGCAGGCGTTTCAGGAAACGCTCCAACTCGCTGTCCAGCAGGCCCAGCGCCTTCGCCGCCTCGCGCAGCGATGAGCGCGCCTGGAAGGTCACGTGCGTGGATATCATGGCCACGCGGTCGCTGCCGTAGCGGTCGTAAACGTATTGGATGATTTCATCGCGCCGCTTCCAGTTAAGGTCAATGTCCACGTCCGGCGGCGACTTGCGGTCGGGATTGAGGAAGCGTTCAAAGTAAAGGTTGTAAGCCAGCGGCTCAACGTGCGTGAGGTTCAGCGCGTAACAGACCATTGAGTTCGCCGCGCTGCCGCGCCCGAGGTTGGGAATGCCGCGCCGGTTGGCTTCGCTGACGATGTCGTGCACGACGAGGAGATACGGCGCGAAGCCGTGCTCGCAGATGACGCGCAGCTCGTAGTTAAGCCGCTTCTCCACTTTGCGGCTGATGCTCCCATACCTCCGCTTTGCCCCCTCAACCGCCAGTTCGCGCAGCCTGCGCGCGGGCGTAATCCCGTCGGGCAGCGGAAAGCGCGGGAAGTGCCAGGTGCCGCGCGCAAGCTCAAAGTTGCATTCCCCCGCGATGATGCGTGCAGTCTCCAGCGCTTCGGGAAGCTGCGCGAACGCCCGCTCCATCTCCGCCGCGCCAAGCAGCGTGCGCTCCGGCTCGGCGCAATCCTTCACTGACCACACCGTCTCGTTGTCGCCGATGGCGCGCAGCAGCCGGTGCACCGGGAAGTCCTCCGCGTCCAGCATGCACGCGTCGTTCACCGCGACAAGGTTTAGTTTCAACTCATCGGCGAGCGCCTGCGCCTGCTGCAACGCGCGCAGTGTCTGCGGTTTGCTGGGCGGAAGCACGGGGATGAACAGCTGCGACGGGGGGAGAATGGGCGCCAGCGCGCGCAGAAGCTCTTCGTCGCGTGTGAGCACGAACATGTCTTCCGTGTGCTTCGGCAATTCTTCCGCGAGCTTGAAGCCGGGGGTGAGGTGCCGCGCGCTGCACAGGCGGTTGACGCTTTCGTATCCCTTCGCGCTGCGCGCCAGCACCACCGCCGACATAGGCCTGTCCTGCGGCTCGTCCACCATCGCGCCGATGATGGGTTTCACACCGTGCTCGCGCGCCGCCTTGCAGAAGTCGGCCGTGCCATAAACGCCGTTTAGGTCGGTGAGCGCCAGCGCCGTAATGCCGCGCTGCGCCGCCGCCCGCACAAGCTGCTCCGGCAGCGCCGTGCCGTAGTGGAACGAGTAACCGCTGCGCGTTGAAAGGTGCACGCCCAAGCTGTCTTGTGCGCCCGCCGCCGTTCCGCCGGTTGTATCTCCCGCCGCCATATTACTATACGCTAGTGTAGTATAGCAGATAGGGCGGCATTAGCCAATAGATAGACGATGAGTACGCCGGGCTAACCAGCCCGGCTCTGGAATCTGGAGAACAAAAAGGAGTGTGGACCGAAGTCCACACTCCTCTGGATATCCGAAGCTTACCCCCTACCCCTTATCCCTTGAATCACGAGAATGTCGTCACCGCCGCCGCCGGTATCTTGAATGCCAGAGGGCGTGCCTAGGGTCCCTACAGGTGTGCTATCGGCGCCCGTTGGAACGTAGTCAGTGCCCGCGGCATCCACCAGGTCGACGCTGGTTGCCTGCGTGACGCCAGCAGAAGCATCGCCCCAGATACCGTTTGCCTGAGGATCCCAGCCAGCAATAGTCAGAATATTATCGGATCCTAAGGTAATAGCCCGCAGGCGGTCGTCCGCGGTGCCGATTCCCCAGGTTCTTGCCCACAGGCATAGACCGCACGAATTGAACTTGAGCAGCAAACCCTCATACATCCCGGTTCCGAAGCCGTAGGTGCCGCCGATAAGATACAGGTTTCCCACTCCATCAATTGCCATGCCAAAGGTCTCGTCGTGTGTATCCCCTCCCCAGATTTTCTTCCAGACTGCTGAGCCGCTGGAGGAGACCTTCATAAGCACCACATCATAGCCTCCAAGACCGCCGCCCCACGCTCTGCCGGCAACATAAATATCTCCGCCGGCATCATGACAGACTGCATATCCCACATCGTCGTTGTCATTGCCCCACTGCCTCTGCCACTGGAACACCATACTGGAGGAGTATTTGACAATAAGCAAGTCGTCATAGCCTGTAGCGGTATCAGTAGTCCTGCCAGTGATGAAGATATTTCCCGTATCGTCCAGGGAAATCGCAAATCCATCCATTTGCTGGTATGTAGCCGACAGCGACTTCAGGTCAAGGTAGTTGCCGTCGGTGTCGTACTTGAGTAATAACAGAGCTTCCTTACCGTAGCTGTTTTGCACAAAACCAGTGACATACACAACCGTACCCGCAAGAGCTATAGCCCTTCCGCCACTATACCTGTCTCCGCCCCAGGTCTTCTGCCATAGCAGCGTTCCGTCAGGCGCGTACTTCAAGGTGAACACCAGCTCCACATCGTCAAAGCTGCCTGTCTCACCGGTGACATAGGCGTTCCCGTCGCCGTCTACGGCGACACCTTAAGCCATATCTGCATTGTCCCCGCCCCAGGTCTTCGCCCACAGCAACGTGCCGTCGGGGGAGTATTTCAGAAGTATCGCATCTGCGTCCGAGAACGAGCCCATGTCGTACAGGCCCGCTACGTATGTGTTGCCATCTGCATCAACCGCTACGGCATTGGCCTGGTCGTTGTTTGGCAATCCCCAGCTATGCGCCCACACTGTCGCCGCCGATGGGGGCTGCATAGAGTTGCTGGGAACGCCGCCGTTGCCTTCGCCGTCAACTGGCACCAGCCGGTACCACTTGCCTGCTTCGGGAGTGATATCAACGCTGAAACGCATGCGCGCGATGTCCTTATCAAGCCCTGCGCTCAAGGGGATGATTTGCACTTCTGTATATGTCCCATTCTCGGTGTCTGATACTTCCAGGCGATAACCTGCGACCTCCACACCGAAGTTCATGGCGATGGGCGTAACATCCGCGATGTCCACGTGCTCATTGGCACTGCCGTCGGCAACCGCCGGCAGCGTATTGATATCGCCGGGAACCGCGTTGTCCCATGTCTGCCCGAAACGCATCGCCAGCGGTGTGATGTCCGGCACGCCGACCACTCCGTCCTGGTTATAGTCGCCGACGTGTTAGTAGTGCCATGCATAGTTGAACGTTCCGTTGCCGTTGTCGGTGATGACCAAGTCCGGAATGGCGTTCTCCGTCCCCGTCGGCGGTGTGGCGACGAGCTTGCCATTCCCGCGCGAAAGCAGTGCATCGCGCAAGGCATCTTTCAAGCTCGCGAATACCGCAGCGTCAGCCCCCTGCGGCGCATGCATCGCGTCCAGCTCGGCGATGGCATCCTGCACCGATGTTCCATTCGCAGGGATTGCCGGGCTTCCACCGCAGGAAGCAAACAGCGCAATCACCAACAAAAGAGATAAGCAGATAACAGCTTTAGCGCAGTACATAATACCTCCCGATACGGGTTTAGTTATTACAGTAGCTACACAAAACAAGCTGAATAAGGATACATCTATTTTACTCTTCGCAACATGTTCCTTGGGGCTGTTATCCCCACACTTAAAAGGCGGATAGAAGGACCGGCGTGTGTCCATTTGTGATACAATTTGCGTTGAGTGCTTTATGGCTGAGAATGCGTGGGTTGTTTATCCCTGCGCGTGGCCGCCCACTTCGGCATTATTTCACATTTTGGAGGGTTTTTATGAAACGCACAACACTGGCATTCCTGGCAATTGCGTTGTTTACGCTTGCCGCGGCGCTGCCCGCTTCTACGGCCGAGTACCCCCCAGGCGTGATGTTCTCTACAATGCTCAACGGAGTAAAGCTGCTGCCTGAGACCGGCGAGCTCAGCCTGGATAATATACAGGCGACATTTCTCCCCAAGAGCGCGCCAATACCCAACCAATTCTACTACTACAGCCCTGACCTAGGCGGCGGCTTGCATGCGATTCTTAAGAACTCCGCAGGAAACGAAGTTGCCAAGTTTGACTTCTACGTTGAGCTGCTTAAGCAACCCTACTATCTCTTAACCGCCCCCAAGATAACCGGCCCGAACGAAAGCATCCAGCTCCCCGGCGGCCGCGTGAAGTTGCAGCCTGGCGACTACACATTGGACTTCTTTGTAGAGGGGAAGCAGTTCTACCGCTTCCCGTTTAAGGTTAGCAAGCTAAGCGCTGCCGACCCATTTTCAGGCGGGGACTACTACTTCCTTGACGGCGACTGGGAAAAGTGGGCTTATATGTTTTATGGCGATGCAGACCCGGAAAAGGGGCTGCAGCTTAAGGTCTGGCTGCGCAACAAAGAAGCGGCGAATCGGCGCGACTTCAAGCCGAAGATAAAGATAACCGATTCCAGCGGCAAGCTTATCTGCACTTCCCGCAGCGGCACAACCTTGACTTTGCATCCGCAGTGGACGCGCTACGAGATGGACATTGTTGACCCCAGCGAAGGCGCGACCCCCGGCAAGTACTGGAAGGCTAAGGACCTGCTGGCGAAGGACGGCGTATACACGCTGACGCTCACGCTCTCGGACAAAGTCTGGGGAACCTGGAAAATTAAGGTTTCAGGCGGCAAGTTCGCAGTGTCGGGCCGCGCCTTGCGCGGCAGCGCCGATCCCCTAACCTTCATTGAAGGCGGCCGCGACGCTTTCTGGTTTGAGAAGCAATAGGAGGCTAATAACAGGTGGAAAACGGGCGCGGACAGCGCTTCATCACCACCCTGCCGCAAGCGGGCGCGATGAAGCTCGCGCCGCGCATCTACAACCACCCCCGCCTGCCGCTGGAAGAAGGCGCAGTGCGCCAGCTTCGCGATGCCGCATGCTTGCCAGGCGTGCTGGACGTGTTGGGGATGCCCGACATCCACGTCGGCTACGGCGTTCCCATCGGCTGCGTCATCGCCGCGCTGGACATAGCCTGCCCCGCCGCCGTCGGCTACGACGTGAACTGTGGAATGCGCTTGCTACTCTCGCCGTTGCTCGCGGAGGAAGTTGACGCGTCGAAGGTTGCGGCTGCCATCTCCCAACGCATACCACTCGGCGAGGGCAAAGATAACTACAAGCTGGAGGGCGCGGTTTTCCGCCGACTCCTCGCGCGGGGAGTGCCGGGGTTAGACGAAACGGAAATCCCGCGCCTACGCGACGACCTTGGCGGCATTGACCGCCTCGCCTCCGATGTGGACAACATTGAAGATGGCGGCTGCCTCCCCGCTGACCCTGACGCTTGCTCTGACAGTGCGCTGAAGCGCGGCCGCACGCAGCTCGGGACGCTCGGTGGCGGAAACCACTTCGTTGAGATGCAAACCGTTGACCGCGTGTTTGACGAGACTACCGCAGCCGACTTCGGCATATTTGCCGGCCAGTTCGCGATAATGCTGCATAGCGGCAGCCGGGGTTTGGGCCACCAAATTGGCGACGATTACATGTCGCTGGGGCGGACGCTTGCAGCCGCTGACAAGCGCGAGACAGTGAACCGGGAGTTGCCCTATTTCTTCCTCACCGAACGCGAAGCGAAAGACTACATTGGCGCAATGAACGCCGCCGCCAACTTTGCGTTCATCAACCGGCACATCATGGCGCTGCTCGTCCGCGAAGCCTTTGAGCACCATTATCCTGGCGCGCGGCTGCGCCTGCTGTGGGACTTGGCGCACAATATCGCGAAGTTTGAGCTGCACCGGGGCGCCCGCGTGCTGGTGCACCGCAAAGGCGCGGCGCGCGCGTTCGGGCCCGAGCGGATGAAGGGGACGAAGTTTGCCAAGACGGGGCAGCCGGTGCTCATCCCCGGCAGCATGGGCACGGCGAGCTACGTGATGATAGGCGCGCCGGGCAGCGAGGAAACCTTCGCCTCCATCAACCACGGCGCCGGGCGCGTGATGAGCCGCGTCGCCGCCAGCGGGCGCTCCCGCCACGGCAAAGACCTGAAGGGCCGCGCCGCCGCCATCACCGATGAGGACTTCCGCCGCGCCATGCAAGGCGTGCACCTCATCGCCGAGGACATGCGCACGGTGAAGGAAGAATCCCCGCAGGTCTACAAAAACATCGACCTCATCACCGAAGCCGTCGTCGCCAGCGGCTTAGCCACCACGGTGGCGCGACTACGACCACTCGCAGTATTAAAGGGATGAACGTATAGCCCCTCATAGGGTACACGGCGCCCATCAGCGCGGCTGGTCAGCAATCAAGTCGTCAACGAGTACGCCGGGCTTTCCAGCCCGACTCTGGTGTATTTCGGTGTAGCAAGCGACTCGCCTGTTCCGCCTTACATCCTGGAGCTAACCCTAATCCAAAACCCCTCTTCTTATGCCGCTGGCGAGCTGATGACCACCAGCCGCTCCCCCGCGGTGCCAAGCTCGCTCGCCAGCACGTCCGCGAAGCTTTCGGCGTTTGGAAGCGTGCTAAGGTCGTGCACCGAAGCCGCGCCGACGACCCAAAGCTGCGGCGGCACCTCGCCTGCATCGCGGAACTCGCGCCGGTCGCGGTGAACCGTCGTGACCACCGGCAGTAGTGCGTCCGCATCCTGCGCGATTTCAAACGCTGCGCCGGGTCTGATAAGACGTGCCTTGCCCGTGCGGTCTAGCACGGCGACATACCTCCGCCGTTTCCTCTCCGCCGCAAATGCCACAAATCCCGCAGAGGCAAATATTTCCTTCGCGCTTTCCGCGCCAGTCAGCTCGCATGCCCGCTTCGCCAACTCGTCCGCTCCAAGCAGCGCCGCCTGCTCCTCATACGGCCGCCGCGCAGTCGCGGTAAGGCGAAGGATGCCTGCAGTCGCGTCAAACGAATACTCGTAATGCGCCGCCGATGGATCCATCCCGGCGCACACTAAATCCGCCACCGCCAGCTCCCGCGCCTTGCGCACGTCCTCCGGCCCGCCGTCGTTGCTGGTGAGCCGCACCTGCACCGTCCCCGCCGCGATCGCCGCGCCGACAGCGCTGATGTAGGGATAATGCGCGACGACGTCGTAGGGCAGCTTCGCGCTTTCGCTGATGAACGGCAGCGCGCTGTTCACGCCGCCGCCGCCGCCGACCAGCCGCACCAGCCCGCGCTCAACCTTGAACGCGCGCGCGTATTCGGCGATGATAGGGGCAGTCATGCGCTTAATCTGCGCGCCGATTTGCTCCGCCATTTTCGCCAGCGGGATGTTCATAAACTTAGTGATCTCGCCAAACGCATTCTGTAGCTTTTCCGCCAGACAGAATGCAGCATCGTCCTGCGGTATCTTCCCCAACACGTTTGCCAGGTCGGTCAGCGTGAAGCCATAATCGGTTCCCTGCGATGTCCACACAAGATGCGCCATCTTTCGCCCTTCAGCCGCATGAAACTCCAAGCCACCGTGCTCCAAGTGGTGCTTAGGCGCAAATGACAAATAGCCCAGCCCGGCGATGTGCGCCGAGCGCGCGCTGAGCGAGAGCTTCCCCGCCTTGTCCAGCGCCAGCAGCGAGCCTCCGCCAAGGGCGATGGTGCGCAAATCAAGCGTCTCCGCCTGCAGCCTGTGCCCGCCTACGCTGGCTGGGCGGAAGCGGATGCGCCCGTTATGTATGAATGAAATGTCGGTGGAAGTCCCGCCGACTTCAAAGAACACACCGAATGTGACTCCCGCAAAGTGCAGCGCCGCCGCCGCCCCTGCCGCCGGCCCTGAGAGCAGGCATGTTAGCGGCCGCTGGAATGCCATCTCGGCGGGCAGCACTCCCCCGTCGCTTTTGAGCACCATCAGCGGCTGCGTGAGCCCGCGCCTCTTTAGCGCCTCCTGCGTATGCGTCAGCGTGCTTAGCATCGTCGGCAGCATCGCGCAGTTCACGATGCCCGTCTTCACGCGCGCCTTCACGCCAAGCAGCCGCGAGATGTCCGTCGCCTTTTGCAGCAGCGGCACGGCGTCAGGCGCAGTCTTCGCCATCACTTCTGCCCACCGCTCATACACCGCATTTTCCGTCGCGCCTTCGGACTGCACCAGCGTTTCCGCAATCAAGCGCGGCACTGCTTTACCTTGCGGCGCGGGCGCATCATCGCCCTCGTGCAATTCAATGGTGACCGGTATGCGCGACGACTGCGAAAGTTCCAATTCCTTGAACGAAAGCTGCCGCCGCAAGAGGATACCCTCGCCGCGCTCGTGGAAGACGTGCACCTGCACCGGTGTGAGGTCGCCTTCCAGCAGCGCGTTGGTCGCCTGCGTCGTGGAGTGGTTGACAGCGAGCACTTCCTCGGGGGCGATGCCCTGCAACAACTCGTCAAGGCATTGCAGCACGCCCGCCGCCACGCCAAGCTTGTCGCGGTGCGTCGTTGGCACTTTCACCGCGCGCAGCACGCCGCCGTCCGCAGCGATTGACACGCCGTGCGTAAACGTCCCGCCGACGTCTATTCCAATGCGCAGTTTTACGTCCCCTGTAGGCATCAACTCTATTATCGCCGAAGCCCGCTAATGAGACAATGATTAACAACGAGTACGCCGGGCTAAGTAGCCCGACTTTCCCTTCTGGTGCCGAATCCCGGGTCCCGAACCCCGCCTCAGCTTGCCCATCTGAAACCCGTTCTACCCTCTACGTTCCACCTCCTACCCCCATTCCTGCTATCATTCCCCCATGCGCCTGAACGCAGACACCTTCCTGAGCCTTACAGTGCCGCGAGTCATTACCGCGACGGCGTGGTTCAGCGCGCTCATGGCGATGCTGGCATGGGCGCACCTGGGGGGCTGGTGGGCGTTATCCTACGTCATCGGCAGCGCATGGATGATGGCGAATTTCGCCCTCCTGGCGGCGGTTATTATCCTCATTACTTCGCGGCCGCGCCCCAACAAGCCTTTCCTCTTTACGATTATCTATGCTAAAATCGCCGTAGTCTCAGTAGTCCTCTACTGGGTATTCCAGATACCGAACCTGCGCCACCTGGGTCTCGCGATGGGAATCACGACGCTCTTGGTGGTGATTTTATTGAAGGCAGTTGGGGCCGCGTTGTTCCCGCTCCGCCATCGGCCAACGGAACCTGAAGAATGAAACAAGCCGTTAGACTTTGGATGCTGGCGGCGGCGCTGCTTGTGTTTACGCTAATATGCGCCGCCATCGCTTCAACACAAAGTCATAGCGCGCCAACACAGCCCTCAATCCAGCTTGTAGCTGGGGGACATGGCGGAGAAGCCGCAGGCAGCGCGGGGGGCGAGGCTGAGAAGGGAAGCCATTACGAGCTTCCCAACTTCATGCTCTGGATTCATATCCTTAACCACGACCGCATAGAGAACTGGCTGGCGGGAGTGAATGAAGGGCTTCCCCCCCTCCTGCAAATCACCTGGCTAAACATAGAGAACTTCGTCTATTACAGCATCGTCGTCATATTCCTCTGCACCTTGGTTATCATCGGCTCGCGCAGGCGCGCCCTTCGCCCCAAAGACAAGCTCTACTTATTCCTTGAAGTTGTAGCGATTTCGCTTTATGAGTTTTTCCACCAGGTTCTTGGCCGGGACACACGCAAATACATCGCGCTCATCGGAACTTTGTTTGTATATATCCTGTGTTTGAACCTGTTCGGGCTGATTCCGCTAATGAAGTCGCCTAGCAGCGTCTGGGGCGTAAATGTCGCTATGGCGCTGTGCGTGTTTTTCTATGTGCAATTCACCGCGATAGTGCGTAATGGAGTGCTGGGCTACTTCAAGCACCTCTGCGGCGAGCCGTTGTGGCTTGCGCCGCTGATGTTCCCGCTGCATCTAATCGGAGAGCTAATCAAGCCGGTTTCGCTTTCCCTGCGGCTTTTTGGCAATATACTTGGCGAAGACACGCTGCTGGCGGTGTTCGCAGGCTTGCTGACGCTTGCGTTCATCAACGCCCCGCTCCACCTGCCATTTGTGTTTATGGCGGTCTTGTTCAGCACCATTCAAGCGCTGATTTTCTCTATGCTTACGGCTATTTACATCTCCCTGATGCTCCCGCACGAGGAGCACAGGCACTAATACTCTTGGAACGGTTTTTCGGAGGATGATATGGAATATCAGGCGGCATTGGGATTGTCCCTTCCCCTCGGCCTGGGTATCGCGGCCATGGGTTGCGGCGTCGGCATCGGCCTCGCCGTCCAGGGCGCGATGAACGCGATGGCGCGCCAGCCCGAACTTTTTGGCAGGCTCCAGGTCGCAATGATTATCGGCGCTGCATTCATTGAAGCGCTGACAATCTACGCGCTGGTCATCGCCTTTGTGCTGTCCGGCAAAATTGTCTAGGCAGTATCCTGCCTGGAGGCGTTAGGTGGAAGGCATTTTCGCGATTTTGAAGATTCCCGACCTGCTTGGGCACATCGTCGCGTTCTTAATTCTCTTTTGGGTGCTGAAACGCTTCCTCTGGGGCTTCATTCTCGGCACGGTGGACCAGCGCAGCGAGAGCATTGAACTCGCTTACACCGAAGTTGAGAAGAAGCAGGCCGAGGCTGAGCAGATGAACCTCAAGCTCAAGGAGCGCCTTGCCGTAATTGAAGAGGAACGCAGGCAGGTGCTTGAAGAGGCGGCGAAGCAGGGCAAGAACCTGGCGGAGGAAATCCGCCACGCTGCGGAAACGCAGCGCGAGCGCCTGCTTGAAAAGGCGTATGCGGACATCACGATGGAGCGCGACAAGCTTAAAGTTGAGATGAACAACTACGCTGCCGACCTGTCGGTGAACATCGCAGGGAAACTGCTTAAGAAACAACTTGACCGCGAGGAACAACTGAGGCTGGCCCGGGAGATGATGGCCGACCTTTAGGGGCTGACATGTACGAAAGCCGAGTAGCCAAACGGTACGCGACCGCGCTGTTCAACCTGGCGTTGAAGCAGCAGGTGGTTGAAGAGCTGGACAGCCAGCTAAATAACCTCGCGGACGTTTTCCGCGGCAGCAGGCTGCTGGCGTTCCTCAAACAGCCGCAGATTTCGCTTGAGCAGAAAGAACATGCGCTGATGAGCGCGTTTGGCGCTAAGTCGCACCCTCTCGTGCAAAACTTGCTGCGGCTGATGTTGCGCAAGCACCGCATCGCGCATTTCGGCGCGGTCGCCGAATATTACGACTTGCTTACCGACCAGTACCGTGGCGTTGAAGAAATCACCGTCATAACAGCGGTGGAACTGGAGGAGCGCGATTACGAGACGATGCTTGAGAAGGTAATGAAGTTCTCGGATTACCCGAAGCCTCGGCTCATCAAGCGCGTTGACCCGGAGATTGTTGGCGGCTATATCGTCCAGCTTGGGCGCGACAAGGTGATTGACCTGTCGCTGCGCACGACCCTGGATATGCTGCACCGGCGGATGGTAAAACACCGCCTATTCTGATTGCTGGTGGATGGCTATGGACCAAATTAGGCCTGAAGAAATAACGAGCATCCTTGAACAGGAAATCTCCTCGTTTGAGCACGAGATGAAGATGGAAGACCGAGGCGTCGTGCTGCAAGTCGGCGACGGCATCGCGCGCGTCTTCGGCCTGGAGAACTGCATCTACAACGAGATGCTTGAATTCCCCAACGGCGTCATGGGAATGGCGCTGAACCTGGAAGAGGAAAGCGTAGGCGTTGTGCTGCTCGGCGACACAACCCTGGTCAAGGAAGGCGACGCGGTGAAGCGCACCGGCCGCGTGCTGGAAGTGCCGGTGGGCGAAGCCATAGTCGGCCGCGTCATCACTCCGCTTGGCCAGCCGCTTGACGACCTCGGCCCCATTATCACGACCGAGACGCGCCCCATTGAGAAGAAGGCAGACGGCGTTATCGCGCGCCAGCCGGTGAAGGAGCCGCTGCAGACAGGCATCAAGGCGATTGACTCAATGATTCCCATCGGGCGCGGACAGCGCGAACTCATCATCGGCGACCGCAGCACCGGCAAAACTGCCATCCTCGTTGACACCATCATCAACCAAAAAGAGACGCACGAAACCGACAAGCCCGTGTTCTGCATCTACGTGGCTATTGGCCAGAAAGAATCCACCGTAGCGCGCATCTACGACGTGTTGAAGAAGCACGGCGCGATGGAATACACGACCATCGTCGTCGCCGCGGCGAGCGACCCCGCCCCGCTGCAATACATCGCACCCTACGCGGGCTGCGCGATGGCAGAGTATTTCCTGTATAAAGGCGGGCATACGCTAGTGTGCTACGACGACTTGTCCAAGCACGCCGTCGCCTACCGCACGCTATCGCTCTTGCTTCGCCGCCCTCCCGGCCGCGAGGCATTCCCCGGCGACGTGTTCTATTTGCACTCGCGCCTTTTGGAGCGCGCCATTAAGCTCTCCGACGACAAGGGCGGCGGAAGCCTCACGGCGCTGCCCGTTATTGAGACACAGGCAGGCGACGTGTCCGCTTACATTCCGACGAACGTCATCTCCATCACCGACGGCCAGATATACTTGGAGCCTGATTTGTTCTACCAGGGCATCCGCCCCGCCGTGAACGTCGGCATCTCCGTTTCGCGCGTCGGCGGCAATGCGCAAACTAAGGCGATGAAGAAGGTTGCTGGCATGCTGCGCCTTGACCTTGCGCAGTACCGCGAGCTTGCCGCGTTTGCATCTTTCGGCAGCGATCTGGACAAGGCAACGCAGGCGCAGTTAACGCGTGGCGAG
>JBBIJQ010000026.1:0-25125 GCA_037445915.1 Planctomycetales bacterium
CCTCGCCGACCAACACTACAACACGTTCACACGCCGCTTCAAGCCGTTCCCCTTCCGCGTGGAGCTTCTGTCGCGTTTCAAGAAGCCGTCGGAAATCAAGAAGATAATTGAGGAGACTACCGCGGGCCGCGTTGACGTCGTCATCGCAACGCACCGTGCTTTGGGCAAGGACGTGGAGTTCGCCAACATCGGGCTGCTCGTCGTTGACGAGGAGCAGCGCTTCGGCGTGAAGCAAAAAGAGTCGCTGAAGATGCGCTTCCCCAACATTGACGTGCTCACGCTCACGGCGACGCCCATCCCGCGCACGCTGCGCCTGTCGCTGCTCGGGCTCATGGATATATCGCTGCTGGAGACGCCGCCCACGAACCGCAAGGCTGTGAAGACCTACGTCGGCGAATACAACGAGCACCTTGTGCGCGACGCAATCCTCAAGGAAATTGGGCGCGGCGGGCAAGTATATTTCCTGCACAACCGCGTGCAGGACCTGCACATCGTGGAAAAGCGCCTGCGCGAGATTTTGCCTGACGTGCCCATCGGCGTAGCGCACGGCCAGCTTCCCGAGCGCAAGCTGGAAGAGATGATGGACGCCTTCAGCATCGGCGCGTTCAAGATTCTCCTCGCCACGACCATCATTGAAAACGGGCTGGACATCCCCAGTGTCAACACGCTCATCGTTGACCGCGGCGAACTGCTGGGCCTCGCGCAGATGCACCAGCTTCGCGGGCGAGTTGGGCGAAGCCACGTCAAGGCGTTCGCTTACTTTTTCCATGCACCGCAGGCCGCGCTGTCCGGCGAAGCGCGCGAACGGCTCCGCGCAATCTACAACTATGCATACCTCGGCGCGGGATACGAAATCGCGCAGCAGGATTTGAACATACGCGGCGCGGGCACGCTTCTCGGCACCGACCAAAGCGGCACCATTGAGCTGGTTGGCATGGACTACTACCTGGAGATGCTCTGCGAAGCGGTGGAGAAAATAAAGGACCTGCCCGAGGACTTCGTGGACACCGGCGAGGTGCAGTGGGAAAGCGAGCAGCGCGCCGTGCAGGTTGACCTGCCCCTGGCGTGCTTCATACCCGACGATTACATCTCCGACACCGCGCTGCGCATGCGCATCTACCGCCGCATCGCCGAATGCAAGGACGAGGCGGAATGCGCCGCGCTGGAAGAGGAGCTGCGCGACCGCTTCGGCGACCCCGGGCTGCCGGTGCGCAACCTATTCTTCGTGCAGCGCGTGAAGCTCGCCTGCCGCGCCGCCGGGGTCATGCAGATTAGCTACATCCCCGCGCAGATGAAGCTCTCGCTCGTGTTCGGCGACGCCAAGCCCCGCCCGTGGCTGCAAAAGCTCATGATGCTTGACTCGCGCGTGAAGGTCATCGCCGGCGGCGGCATGCGCCAGGGCACCGCGAGCGGGCAGACCTTCAGTGAAAGCGCAGCGACATCCTCCACCGCCTCCCTTCCCCCCGGCGAGCACATCGCCGCCCGCATCCCCCACGACGACCGCTTCCGCGACGAAGTCTCCGAAATCTTGGAGCGCGTGTTGAGGCTATTAGGCGGGGACGGCCAGTAGCCTCTATGGATTTACCGTAATCGCAAGCTTGGCTTCGTCAGCAGTCACATCGCCGTCGCCGTTAAGGTCTAAGCCCATGTGGGAGAAGTAATATTCCGTTAGGCTGAGATCTGAATAATAGGTACGCTTAACATCGCGGAATTGCACTAGCTCAAGCTGGGTTGTTCCCGGCTGTGAAGCCGTGAACGGAACAGTGACGGCGCTGCCTTGTCCAAGAACTACTTCGTTGTTTAGCCCGAGTTGGGTGACGTTAATGTCAAAGTAATTGCCATCGGACGAACCCGCACAATAGAGCAATGTCATCCCAGAAAAGAACGTGCCAGACGGAAGATCTACCATCCAGTCGCCCGGACTTGCGAGAATAGTGCTGCTTTTCAATATTTCAGCGCCGTTCAGGTTCGCCAGCGGCGACGCGTTTTGGTAGATGTAAACGGTGACATATACGGTCTCGCCGACGTTATAGGCTGACTTGTCGCTTAGCAAGTAGATGCTGTCCGGCAGGGCATCCGCGAACGGTTCAAGCACGGTGTAAGAAAAAGGATATGTAACGGAGGATGTCCCTATGAAGAGAGTAAAGACACCCTCGTAATCACCAGGGCTGCCCAGCACAACTTCCGGCGCCCAGTCGGTCGACGCGTTGGGAGCCGCTCCTCCGCCGAAATCCCACGACATAGAATCAGGGCTGATGCCTTGACGGACGTTCGCCGTGAACTTAACAATTGACTCCGCCCAGCCTGATTGTGGCGCAACTCCGTTGACGGCTGGAAGGCAGACCACATTGCTTAATTCGCCGGCTGATAAATCCGCGCTTACCGGCACAACCGCAGTATACACAAGCGCCCCGGAAGGCAGAAATACATCCCAAGCCTTGGGGAAGCTTGAATCCCCGAATGCAACGGTTCCGATGCTGCTATAAGGTCCGCCTTCATTGGCAGACGTCATGATGTAGTACTCCGTAACTTCGCTTAAGAATCCCATTGCGATTGGCGTGATATCGCTAATCCCGACTGCGCCGTCTCCGTCGCCGTCAACCCATGACTCGAGCGCATCGTTCCCCTGGCCGTCATCGGTGTCGGCGCCAAAGTGCATCGCTATCGGCGTTATGTCGGAGACGCCGACCGCGCCGTTAAGGTCATAGTCTCCCCGGTTCACGTAAGTCCACTGGAGCTTGTAGAAGCCGCCGATTAATTGGAGCTCTAAGTCGGCAACTTTCCCTGCTGCGCCCTGCGGAGCCGCCAACGCTAGCTTCGGCGGATTATCAGCGGCTTCACGCACAGGCGAAAGGCTTGGCCCTTCACAGCCAGACAGCGTTAAGGCGAATGAGCACAGGAGCCAAAGAAGTAGAACGGCGGGTGCGCAGCGAAGAACTTTCAATCCCGCTCTCCTTGTAATTCCCATCATTACATAGTTTACCACGGCGGTATAACAAGGATCGTCAAACCTTCGTGCGCTTAGAGCGCCGAACCGCATTGGGCAAATGCTGATGTCCATATCACACCTTGACATTGGCAGCTTGCACTTCTTGTTAGCGGGCAAGCTATAATCATCTTCATCCCATTGTGGGAATAACGATATGCCTAAACTGACGCCGTATGAGGAAGAGAGGCTGCCGCAGGCGCAGCCGCCGCCGGACGACCAAAGCGGGATGCGCCGCTGGAAGCTGCGCCGCCTGAAGGAAGCCGGGCGCGACCCGTTCGCGCGGGTGCGCTTTGACAGGACGCACACCATCGCCGAACTGCTGCCCGGCTTTGACGAGAAGGCCGGCCTGAAGGTGCGCCTCGCGGGGCGCATCATGGCCAAGCGCATGCACGGCAAGGCGCTGTTCTTGGACTTGGCCGACCAGGACGGGCGCATGCAGGCCTACGCGAACGTGGACGCGCTGGGCGCGGAGGGCTTCGCGGAACTGGAAAACGCCGACCTCGGCGACATCATCGGCGTGGAGGGCGAGCTGTTCAGAACGCGCACGGGGCAGGAATCGGTGAAGCTCGCGGCGTGGGAGTTGCTTACGAAGTCGTTGGAGCCGCTGCCGGAGAAGTGGCACGGCCTGACCGACCAGGAACTTAAATACCGCAAGCGCTACCTTGACCTCATCGCCACGCCGGAGGCGCGCGAGCGCTTCAAGATGCGCAGCAAGATGGTCGCGAAGATGCGCAACTTCCTGGACGACCGGGGCTTCCTGGAGTTTGAAACGCCGGTGCTGGAGCCGATATGCGGTGGGGCGACCGCCGAGCCGTTCATTACGCACTGGAACGCGCTGGACAACGACTTTTACCTGCGCATCGCGACCGAGCTTCGCCTGAAGCGCCTCATCGTCGGCGGCTTTGAGCGCGTTTATGAAATCGGGCGCATCTTCCGCAACGAAGGGCTGGACACGAAGCACAACCCCGAGTTCACGATGCTTGAGCTTTACTGGGCTTATACCGACTACAACGACATAATGCAGCTAACGCAGGACATGATCGTGCACCTCTGCGACGAATGCCTCGGCACGCGCAAGATTATGTTTGAGAACAAGGAGCTTTCGTTTGAGCCGCCGTTTGCGCGCGTGCAGTTTGAGGACTTGATGAAGCAATACGCGGGCGCGGGCGTTGCGGACATGCCCGACTTGGATGCGGCGAAAGCAGTGGCGAAGAAGCTCAACATTGAATTTGATAAGTCATACGGCTACGAAAAAGTGCTTGACCGCATCTGGTCGGAGGCGGTGGAGCCGAATTTGGTGCAGCCCACGTTCGTCATGGACTACCCGGTAGCCATTTCGCCGCTTGCCAAGCGCATTCCCGACCGGCCGCAGTTCGCCTACCGCTTTGAATTATTCGCGGCGTGCGCGGAGTTGGCAAACGCGTTTTCGGAGCTAAACGACCCGGTTGAGCAGCGCATGCGCATGGAAGCGCAGATAGCGCGCGCGACCGAAGGCTACCGCGAGCTGGACGAGAATTTCCTGGACGCGCTGGAGCACGGCATGCCACCGACAGGCGGGCTGGGCGTCGGGATTGAACGGCTGCTGATGGCGCTTTTGGGCGAGCCGAGCATCCGCGAGGTCATCGTCTTCCCGCAGCTTCGCAAGGAATAGCGCTACTCGCCTGAGATAATTTCGCGCGCGGCGTTGGACGCCGCTTCGCTAGTGAAGCCCGCGCTGATGAGCTTCGCGCGGATCTTATCCATGTATTTCATCTTGAGCTTATACTCAACGCCCTTCGCGCCACCTGCCTTCTTTACTTTCTCATCATCCGCCAGCGTGCGCTCAAGCTCGCGCTGCATTCTCTCGCGGTAGCCTGCGGCATACTTGCGGGTGAACTTAGCGATTTGCACGGCCTCATATTCGGGTGTTGCCAATTCAGCTACCAGCCTGCGCGCCTCATCCAACGCCATGCCACGCTTCGCCAGCTCGGAGATAATCTTGCGCGCGCCGTTCATGCCGCTGGAGGTCTTCTCGCGCACAAGCGATTTTGCCGCGCGCATGTCGTCAAGAAGCCCGTCAGCGCGAAGCTCCCTGAGCACCCGCCCTATCACCTGCGGCGGAATACCGCGCTGAGTAAGCTTGTCCCGTAGTTCCTTGCTGAAGTGTTCGCGGCGGCCAAGCGCCCGCAGGCAGTAATCTCTCGCGTGCAGGTAATCCGATGCCTCTGCCAGCAGGTTCACCTGGGCTTCGGTTAGCTCCACCGCCAGCCAGTCTTCAGCTTCGGCCGCCCAGAAGGCGCGCCCGTCTTCAAGGCGCAGCTCCCAGCACCCCTTCGCTGCCAGAAAGCGGCGTGATTTTACTTCCATGCCAATGTGATTATACGGTTTCGGGAACTCGGCTGCGAAAAGACCTTGCCTAAATCACAATGATGGGTTATACTGGAGCCGTTGCTTATGAACGTACTCCTACAAAGGTACAGGTGCGCGGTTCCGGTGCCGCACCTGGCCTATTTTTTTATACCCAAGGAGCTGATGGATGAAGAAGGTCGTAATCCTGCAGGCGCGGATTAGTTCGTCTCGATTGCCCCGCCGCGTGCTCTTAGAGCTCGCAGGCAGACCTATTATCCATCACATTTTAGACCGTTTAGAAACCTCTAAGGAAGCAGACGAGATCTGCGTCGCCATCCCTGATGTCGCCGTGGACGATGAGCTTGCTGAAGCCTTGCAGGGGCGTAACATTCGCCTAGTGCGCGGCCCGGAAAACGATGTCCTGACCCGCTTTACAATCGCCGCATATGACACTCACGCCGATATCGTCATCCGCGCAACCGCCGACAACCCGCTGGTGGACATTGGTCTGATGGACGAGCAGATACGCTATATCGTCACCAATGCCGATACCGACTACGTGTTCACTAAGGGCTTGCCGCTGGGCGTTTCCACCGAGACTTTCACGCGCAAGACGCTGGACAAGCTGGAATACCTGGCGCGCACGCCGCTGATGCGCGAGCATGTGACCTACTACCTGGTTCAGAACCCAGCGCCGTTCAGCGTGGTTCACCTTAACCCTCCGCCGGAGATGGCGCACCCGGAGCTAAGGTTAACGCTGGATACGCGCGAAGACATGGAATTGTTCCAGGCGATTTACAACGAGTTCTACACTGCCGGGTCGCTGGTGAACACATCGGAAGTCGTCAGCTACTTGCTGGACAGGCCCGAGCTTATCAAGCTAAACGAGCAGGTCAGGCAAGTTCCTGCTTGCCGGGCTTTGGCGTAAGCCGGCTTACCCACACGGCTGCGAAGTAAGCCAGCAAGGGCAGCGACAGCATCGCCATTTCCGCATTAAAACCCTGCGCATAACTCAGCTTGCTCAAGTCAATGCTGCGCACGAGGGCTATGTTCCCCGCATTCACCGCGAGAATCGTCCAAGCAAGCGTTAGTATCGGCGCTTTGCTGGAGCCGAAGTAATACCATGCTGCGGCGGGGAAAAAGAGCGCTGCTCCGCCAAGTATGGTGGTTAGCCACCACAGGCGAGGCGCATAGAGCCAATCCCCTCCCCAAAAGACGGCATAGTGCACCAGCGACATTGATGCCAACAGCATCACCAGCGGCGGCCCAAATCTCGTCAGCTTGCGCACGTGGGAAGTATAGCAGAGGGAACTGCTTCGTTTGACGCAATCTCCCTGCTTCAATAAAATAATGGTTCATACCATATCCGGGGGGCTGATGGACAAGTTATATATTGTGCTGCTGATAGCCGTGCTGGCGGTTCTCGCCGGCGGATTGCTCACGCTGCGCGTCCAGCAAGCCGCGCCCGGAGGCGAGAAGCTTCGTTGGGCAGGCGGCGCGCTCAGGAGGGCCGCTTTCCCCTTCGCCATCCGCGCGACCATCGCCCTGGGAGCGCTCGGCGTTCTCCTCTTCCTCTTCTTCGCATTCATCCCCGGCTTGTCGCTGCGCCTGGCGTTCTCGGCGCTCATCGGCGTCGCAGCTTCGCTTTTTGCTGCGCACGTTTCCCTCCATGCCGGCGTCCGCGGAATCACCAATGCAGCGGCGGCTGCAACCCGCAGCCCGGCGGTGGTCGTGCGCAAGGCGATGGCGGCAGGCGCCGCCGGTGGCTTCACCGCGGCTGGAATCGCATTGCTCGCGCTCGCGGCACTGGTCATGGTATTAGCACGCGGGGCAGAAGCCGCGGTCTTAGGCGAGATGTTGCTGCAAAACCTCGCGGGCTTCGTGCTGGGAACATGCGCAGTCGCGATAGCCTTCCGCTGCGGCGGGGGCATAGCATCGCAGGCCGCGGCCATGGCGAAAGCGTCAGTGCCAAATGATATTCAGCTTGAAAGCGACCCTGCAAAGAACCCCGCAGAGATATGCGCCATCGGATGCGAAAGCATCAGCGGCCTGGGCGGACTCGCCGCCGAATACTGCACCGTCCTTTCAGCGTCGCTGGTCGCAGCGATGATACTTGGCGTCGTGGCGCTAAAATCTTCGCTAGGCACGGCCTACCCGCTTCTAATAGTTGCAGGCGGACTCATGGCGTCGCTGTTATCAATGCTATGGGTGTTCCGCTCATCTGCTCAAAAGACGTTGTCTGCTGCGCGCGCGGGACAGCTTGTCGCGACGGTGTTGATGCTTCTGCTCGCGCTGCTAATCACGACACTCAGCCACATCCCAACCGGCATGTTCCTCGCGGTGCTTTTCGGCGCGGCCGCAGGAGGAATCATCGCGCTGGTTGACGATTACTACGCTTACCTCAGAGCCAAGCCCGCGGGCTCTGAAACATCCCAAGACGGCGGATGGGCATTCCTGGACGCGCTTTGGGTAGGTTCGCGGTCATCGCTGCTTCCCGTCATCACGCTTGCCTCCGCGGCAGTAGGGGCATTCGCGGTTTGCGGCGGGTTCAACGAGCCTGCGAAAGGAATGTTCGGGCTGTCGCTTGCGGCCGTAGGCGCTGTTGCGGCGGGAGCACATAGAATCGCTTCCCTAGCTTCAGCCTGCATCCTCAAGCAGGCTGCGAGCATCGCTCCTATCGCAGGGCTTGATGAGGGCAGCATTGCCACTCTCAACACACTCCAGGAGAGCTTGCCTTGCGCCTGCCACGTGCGGGGTCATTCAGCGGGTGTCTTTGCGCTGGCAGGGCTTGGGCTTTACGCCGCATTTACCCACAGCGCGAACCTTCCCGCTTCGGACTTGAACCAGCCGCTCGTGTTTGGAGGGCTTCTCATGGGCGCGACACTTGTGTTATGGAGCGCAGGCGGCACGATGCGGGCGACAAGGCTGGCGGCCAAGTCGCTTATCACAGAAGTTCGGCGTCAGTTCGTGGAAATACCTGGGCTTTCCGAAGGGCAGGCTGAAGGTAACTATGAGCGCTGCTCGGAGATTGCGGCGGCGCACTCTATCAGGGGGCTGGGATATGCCAGCCTTGCGTTGGTTGTGGCTGCAGTTCTGCTGGGCGGAGTATTTCGCCTGCTCAAAGTATGGCTATACGCTGGGACAAGGTCGGCCGGCGGTGGCGAGTTTGCAGCTGGGATGATCGCCGGTGCGGTGCTTCTCTCGCTAGTCATCGGCTTGATGGCGGCGGAACTGGCCGGGACGATTAGCAGCCTGCGCAAGAATGCCGGCGACACGCCTGAAGGTGCTTTCACGGCATCCCTGGGCGCGGCAATCGCAAGCGCAGCATCGCCGATGCTGCTCTTCGCTCCGATTCTCCTCGCATCCGCTGCGCTGGCGTTCGCCGGATGGCTGCGCTAAGGCTTGAGCGCGTGTGTTATGATTGACAGCCGTGAATGAAGGGAAGAAAATCCGCCTAACCGAGTACGCTTCCTGCGCAGGATGAGCCTCCAAGGTGGGTCAGGTTGACCTACGGGAGATACTCGCCGGAGTTGGCTTCTTCACGACTCCCGAAGTTTCATCAAGCATGGCGCGAGGGGATGATGCGGGGGTCTATAGGCTGCGCGACGACCTCGCGCTAATACAGACTGTGGATGTCTTTACGCCGATTGTGGACGAGCCGCGCGACTACGGCCGCATAGCGGCAGCCAACTCGCTCTCCGACGTTTACGCGATGGGCGGCAATCCCATCACCTGCCTCGCGATAATGGCAGCGCCTGCAATGGAATTCCCAAACTGGGTAATGAGCGAAATCCTCGCGGGCGCGAATGAAATCGCCAAGCTCGCGAGTGCGCCCATCATAGGCGGACATTCCCTGAAGCTTCGCGAACCTGCATTCGGCCTAGCCGTCACGGGCATAGCGCACCCTTCGCGCATCATCGGCACTGAAGGTGCGCAACCCGGAGACGCGCTTGTGCTTACTAAGCCGTTAGGCAGCGGCATCATAACGACTGCCGCCAAAAGCGGAGAAGCGATTGATGCAGCGCTGAATGGCGCGATAAGTGCAATGTCGTGCCTTAACCGTATCGCCAGCGAAGCTATGCAGAACCTCACCCGCGCAGCGGCCACCGACGTCACCGGCTATGGCCTGCTCGGGCATCTCTGGCACATTCTTGAAGCATCGGGAGTGGGCGCGCGCATAAGCTTCAAAGATATACCGCCGCTGAAGGGAGCGCTGGAGTTGGCGCTCAAGTTCGTGCCCGGCGGGACTATGAAGAACTTCCAGTTCGCCTCGGCATTCGCGGACTTTGGCTCGCTTGCCTACGAGGAAAAGATGCTCATTTGCGATGCGCAAACTTCCGGCGGCCTGCTCATTGCCTGCCCTCTCGGCGAGCTGTCAGAGCTGCTTCACGAAATCACTAGACGCGGCGAGGAAGCGTGGGTCATCGGCGAGCTTACGCAGAAAGGCGCGCCCGTTGTTACAATAAGCTGATACACGATGGAGAGCGGTTTATCCATTGCTATAATTTTCATCTGCTAGAATGGGAGCATCATGAACGACAACGAGTTTGAGAATGGCGAAAAGAAACGCGGCAAGGTAATCATTGAAGATAAGCGCTTTATGCGCGAAGACAGCGTGGCTGAGGAAAAGCCCAAGGCTGAAGAAGCTGCGCCCAAAAAGCCCGCGCATACACACAAGCACGAGCACAAAGCTGCCGCTGGACAGCCCGCCGAAGGCGGGCAGGAAGGCGTGAACCTTTTTGATATCGGTATTGAGGGCTTCATTGAATACAACCTCGGCATGGTCCTCCAGTTCGCGTGGGTTTACATGGGAATGGCGCCCAGCCCCTCCACCGGCCTCATCGCGCGCGACCTTGAGCGCGCGAAGCTTTGCATTGACGTGTTTGAATTTATGGCCGCGAAGATAAAGCCCATGCGCCCCAAAGAAGCGCAGGAAGAACTGACGCGCATCACCAAGGACATGAAGCTAAACTTCATCCAAAGCGCTGCCGCGCCTGAGCCTGAGACTACGCCTGCAGAAGACTCGCCGAGAATTATCACTCCCGATTCGCCCAAGAAGTAATGGCTGGCACCGGCAAAGTATTCCTGGAGCAATACGGCATCACTATCGGAAACGACAGGCCGTTCACGCTCATTGCCGGCCCGTGCGTGCTGGAAGACAGCGGCAGCTACTTAGCGGTTGCGGAAAAGCTATCAGAGCTCACGCGCGAGCTGGGCATTCCCTACATCTTCAAGGCGAGCTACGACAAGGCCAACCGAAGCTCCATCCACAGCTACCGCGGCTTCGGGCTTGAACGCGGGCTGGAAGCGCTGGCGCAGGTGCGCGAGAAATTCGGCGTGCCCGTGCTCACCGACGTGCATTCGCCGGAGGAAGCGGCGCAGGCTGCGACGGTCGTTGATGTGCTGCAGGTGCCCGCGTTCCTCTGCCGCCAGACCGACATCATCGCGGCGGTGGCTGCAACCGGCATACCAGCGAATATCAAGAAGGGCCAATTCCTTTCGCCGCCCGAAGTCGGCAACATAATCGCGAAGTTCGCCGAAGGCGGCGGCAAGGACCTCATCATCACCGAGCGTGGCACGACCTTTGGCTACAACAATCTCGTAGTGGACATGCGCGGCTTCCCGCAGATAAAGGCGATGGGAGTGCCTGTGTGCTTTGACGCGACGCATTCGGTGCAGCTTCCCGGCGGCGGCGGCACGAAAAGCGGCGGCCAGCGCGAGTTCGTCATGCCGCTTTCGCGAAGCGCGCTAGCGCAGGGCATCGCCGCGCTGTTCTGGGAAGTCCACCCCAAGCCTGAAGAGGCTAAGAGCGACGGTCCGAACATGATTTCCCTCACCGAAATGCCAATGCTGCTTAAGGAACTCAAAGCGCTTGATGGGTTCGTTAAGGGGAGATAATCCCCGAACTTTAGGCAGGGCTTTCGCCCGGCTCTGCTCTTCCTGGTGGCACGGACGACTCGTCTGTGCGCTTAGTTGCACAGCCCAAAGGGCTGTGATGCAACTGCCTGGAAGCTCAATAATCAACCAATGTGTACGCCGGACTCACCAGCGCGGCTGTGGATACGCGACCTAACGGTCGCGTGATTCAATGCACAAGCTGGATGCATGTGCCACTATTCAGACTCCCAGATGGCGGGGCACATGTCCCCTCCTTACAGTGAGAGCCGCACTGAAGCGCCGCCTACCCTGATAGCTGTAATTATCCGAGGCTACATCCCGTACTTGGCGATGATTTCGTCCTTCTTCAAGCCGAGGATGCCGTACTTGTCGCCGATCTTCGTAAACGCCTCAAGCGCCTTGTCCAAATGGTGTTTGTCGTGGGCGGCGGAAAGCTGCGTTCTGATGCGCGCGGCGCCGTTCGGGACCACCGGGAAGAAGAAGCCGATGACGTAGATGCCCTCGTAGAAGAGGTCGCGCGCGAAGTCCTGCGCGAGCTTGGCGTTGTAGAGCATGACTGGCACGATGGGCGTGTTGCCGGCCTTCAGGTCGAAGCCTGCCTTGGTCAGGCCCTCGCGCCAGTAGTTCGTGTTCCACTCCAGCTTGTCGCGGCGCTCGGTCGAGGCGGAGATGAGGTCGAGCACCTTGTTCGCGCCCGCGACGATTACCGGCGCGACGGAGTTGGAGAATAGGTAGGGGCGCGCCTTCTGGCGGCACATTTCCACAAGCTCCGCGCGACCGCTGACGCAGCCGCCGGACGCGCCGCCGAGCGCCTTGCCCAGCGTCGTCGTGATGACGTCAATGCGCCCCAGCACGCCGCATGCCTCGTGCGTGCCCTTGCCGCGCTTGCCGATGAAGCCCGATGCGTGCGAGTCGTCAACCATCACCATCGCGTCGTACTTGTCGGCCAGCTCGCAAATCTCGTCAAGCTTCGCCGTGTCGCCGTCCATGGAAAACACGCCGTCGGTGATGATCATGCGCTGGCGGGCGGTCTGGAACTCCTGTAGCTTGCGCTCCAGGTGCTTCATGTCGGAATGCTTGAACGTGTCGTATTTCGCGGAGCAAAGCTTCATGCCGTCAACGATGCTCGCGTGTACCAGGCGGTCGGAGAGCATCACATCGTCGGGCGTGAGCACCGCTTCAAACAAGCCTGCGTTGGCGTCCATGCACGACGGGAAAAGCACTGTATCCTCGGTCTCAAGGAACGAGGTGAGCTTGTTTTCCAGCGTGCGGTGGATGTCCTGCGTTCCGCAGATGAAGCGCACTGAAGACATGCCGTAGCCGCGGTCGCCCAAGCCCTCGTGCGCCGCCGCGACAACGTCAGGGTGGCTGGAGAGGCCGAGATAATTGTTGGCGCAGAAATTGAGCACCGGCGCAGGCTTTACGCCCTTGCCCACCGGGAATTCAACTTCAATCTCCACGCCCTGCATGGAATGGATGTAGCGTTCTTCCTTGAACAAGCCCTTTTCAGAAAGGCCGCCCAGAATTTCCTGATACTGGCTTCGCGCCTTATCAGAATAAGCCATTATGTTCTCCTTCGCCGGGGCTACTGCGCCTCAGGCCTGTATTCGCGCACAAGCGCCATGATTTTGCGCACCGTGTCAAAGGCTTCCGGGGTCGCCTTATCATCGGGGATTTTGATGTCGTACTTGTTCTCCAGGAAGGTCTTCAGCGAGACCATGGAGAACGAGTCTACGATGCCGCTTGAGATGAGGGGGTCGTCCAAGCCGGGCGCATCATCGTCGTCTTCAAGGTATTCGTCCTTGACATACTGAGTGATCATTTCTTCCATTGCCATGGCGGGTCTCCTTGTTTAATCGTCCAGGGTTGATAAATCGCCCACGGGCTCGCCGCGGTCAATCGCGCGCAACACGCGGCGCATGATTTTGCCGCTGCGCGTCTTGGGCAGGCTGTCAACGAATTCTATGTACTGCGGCATTGCCAGTGGCGACAACCGCTTACGGACAAAGTTCATGATGTTCAGTTCAAGGTCCTTGCTCGGCGCGAAGCCGGGGTTGAGCATGATGTAGGCCTTCACGACTTCCATGTTCACCGGGTCGGGCGTGCCGATGGCTGCGGACTCAGCGACGGCCTCGTGCTCAAGAAGCGCCGACTCAACTTCAAACGGCGCGACGAGGTGGCCGCCGGTGTTGATGACGTCGTCGTCGCGGCCTTCAAACCAGAAATAGCCGTTCTCGTCAATCCGCGCGCGGTCTCCGGTGAGATACCATCCGTTTTTGAATTTCTTGGCGTAAGTCTCCGGGTTCTTCCAATACTGGCGGAACATGGACGGCCACGGCGGCTTGATGGCTAGTTTACCGGCCACATTGGGCTTAGTGATTGGCTCAAATGTAATGTCATCAAGCACGCCGGCTGTGATGCCGGGGAATGGCTTGCCCATAGAGCCGGGAAGCACTTCCATTCCGGGGAAGTTGGTCACCATTATCGCGCCGGTTTCGGTCTGCCAGAAAGTGTCGTGGAACGGCAGCCCGTAAACCTTGTCAGACCAGATGACCGCTTCGGCGTTCAGCGGCTCGCCGACGCTTGCGAGGTGGCGCAGCGACGACAAGTCGTATTGCTTGATTATCTCCTCGCCTTCGCGCATCAACAGGCGGATTGCGGTCGGCGCTGAATACCACATGGTAACTTTGTGGTTCTGCATCGCGCCATACCAGCGGGGTGGCACGAAGCCCACTTCCATAACGAGCTGCGTCACGCCGATTGACCATGGGCCGATGACGCCGTAGGAAATGCCGGTGACCCATCCGGGGTCGGCTGAGCACCAATATACGTCCTCAGGCTTCAAGTCCAGTACCCATTTCGTCGTTAGGTGCTGGGCGTATAGCGAGCCGTGGACATGCTGCGCGCCTTTAGGCTGGCCGGTCGTGCCGGATGTGTAATGCAGGACTGATGGAGTCTCAACCTGCGCCGGGAAGATGGGGAACTCGTCAACGCGCGGCGCTGCTTCCACATCAAAGGTCAACTCGTCAGCGAGGAGCTTCTCACCCTCGGCGGGATCAATGATTATTACGTGCTTGAGCGCGGGAAGCTCAGGGCGCGCTTTGCGAAGTTTCTTCGCAAGCTTGTGGCTCGTTACGCAGCCCACGGCATCGCAGTTACCAAGGCGCATCACAAGCGCTTCCTCGCCAAACGCAGAGAACAGAGGGACTGCGATTGCACCGAGTTTGAGGATGCCGAAGAATGCAAAGTAGAGCGAAGGCACGCGGTCAAGGAAAATAGCCACGCGGTCTCCCGGCTGCACTCCGAGGTCTTCAAGCTTCTTGGCGAATGCGTTGCTGTAAAGGCGGATTTGGTTGAAAGTGTATTTGCGCACTTCGCCGTCGTTGCCTTCCCAGATTAAGGCGACTTTGTCGCCCAGCCCGCGCTCGCAGTTGCGCTCAACGCAGTAGTAGGCGATGTTAAGCGGCTGGCCTTTTTCGTGACCGAGTTCGGCAGCCGCCACGTCCCATGTAAAGCCTTTGACGCGCTCTTCATAGGAGCCGATATTTGTCCCTTCAGCGGGGATCTTCATGCAAACACCTCACGAACTATTGTATTTCGCAATGCCAGCGTTACTCGTCCGAAGGCATCGGATTAAACACCAGCTTGGAAGCGGGCTCGCGGCGGTTGCACACCAAATCAAGCCCCTTTAAAGCGTCTTTGAACGGTATGACGTGCGTGATAACGGGCGAAGGGTCTACGAGCTGGTAGTCCAGCAGCGCTTTCACCTGGAACCAGGTCTCAAACATCTTGCGCCCGTTTATCGCTATAAGGTTAGCGCCCTTGAACACGAGCCCTTCGGCGTAATCCACTTCAATCGGGCGTGAAGGGATTCCGAAGGCGATGAACGTGCCGGTGCGTTTTAGCATTGCAAGCCCGTCGTGTATCGCGGCATGGTTGCCGGCCATATCCAACACGACATCAACCCCGCCGTTAGTTTCTTCAATTATTCGGCGCACGTAATCATTTTCCTTTTCAACGTTGACGGAGATATGCGCGCCCATCTTGCGCGCGATGTCCAAGTTGAAATCAATCATTCCAAGGTTGTAGATGACCGTGGCGCCGACAGCTTTCGCAATACCGCAGGCGAAGCAGGCAATCGGGCCGTCTCCAATGATGGCGACTTTCTTCAGCGAGACTTTGCCTTCCATCACGCAGTAGGTCGCGTTGCCGAAAGGCTCTTGAATTGAAGCCGTTACCAAGGAGAGGCCGGGGTCGTTCTTCCAGCACACAATCTCTGGAACGGCAACGTATTCCGCGAACACGCCGTTACGGTCAACACCAAGGATTTCCACATTTGCGCATAGGTGCATGTTGCCGGTGAGGCATTGAGCGCAATGGCCGCAGGGTATATGTGTCTCCAGCGATACAGAGTCGCCAACCTTGACGTTCTTGCAGCCATGGCCCGTCTCAACAACAGTGCCGCAGCACTCGTGCCCGAATATCATCGGGGGCTTGATGCGCCCCTGCGCCCAAGGATCCCAGTTGTAGATATGGTGGTCGGTACCGCAGATGGATGCCGCGCGGACTTTTACTAATGCTTCGCCGGGCCCCGGCGTCGGGATATCAAGCTCGGCAAACTCCGCGCCCGGAGCGGCTTCCTTTTTGATAACGCAAAGCATCTTGGCGGACATAAAGAACCTCTAGCCCTTGAATTGGGTTTGCCGCCTGGGGAAGCAAAAATTAGCGGCAAGAGCAACCGTTGAATCTACTCCTACGGGGCTGGAATGTCAATCCCAGCAGGGCAGTAAGCTGCTAATTAGGTAGCTTTCCGATTAGCTACTCGTAACTGGAAGGGGCGGCTGCGCTTTGGACTTTTAGGTCTACAGTAGAGGTTTTGCCCGGCCGTACTACTATGTTCTTCGGCGAAAGCACCTGCAACTCAATTTGGGCTGCATTCTTCACCATAAAGGTATACGTGCCAGCGGGAACCCCTTCCATTAAGCTGACACCGCGCTCGTTAGCCTGGTCGTCAACGACTACTTTACCCGTTGAGTCAATCAGCATGAGCGTCACGTAACCGTAAGTCTGCCCTTTCTCATCATAGATGGTGATCTTAACGACTGACTTAACGTTCTTCTCAATAAACGTGCAGGCGGAAATTCCCACCAAAACAAGCGCAATCAAAGCGAGTATCCAGAGTTTCTTCATCTGCTACCTCCAAATGATAGATGTAATCAGTATAGAACAACTTTGCCGTCGCCGGGGATAACGCCGCCAATCCGCCGCAAGCCTAAGCTTTCGCCGAAAAGCACCAGTGCGGCATCAGCCTGTTCCGGCGAGACAACGACCGTCATTCCTATGCCCATGTTGAACGTGCCCCACATCTCAACCTCCGCGATGCCGCCGCGCTCCGCGACTAAATCAAAGACGGGCAGGACTGTGATAGCAGCGCGGTCTATCCGAATATCAAGCCCAGGCGCAAGCATCCTCGCAGCGTTGCCGAGCAGGCCGCCGCCGCTAATGTGGGCGATTGCTTTTATCTCCACTTCCGCATCGCGCATCTCCTGCAGGTGGCGGTGGTAGATAATCATCGGCTGCACCACTTCGTCCGCCAGCGAACGCCCGATACGTGGGTTGAAGCTCCGCCATTCAGCGTCGCTCAAGCCCTCAAAAGCGCGGCGCACCAAGGTCGTCCCGTTTGCGTGAATGCCGCTGGAGGGGAGGCCCAGCACTACATCGCCCGGCACAACAGCACTGCCGTCAACCATATACGGGCGGTCAACTACCCCTACGGCGAAGCCGGCGAGGTCAATCTCGCCTTCGGCGTAAACCTCACCCATTTCCGCAAGCTCGCCGCCAAGCAGCACACATCCGCATTCCAGGCACCCATCCCTGATTCCGCTAACGATCCGCTCAACGATACGCGGGTTAAGCTTGTAGCAGGCGATATAATCCAGGAAGAACAGGGGGACAGCGCCGGTCGTTATGATGTCGTTGACGCTGACAGCAACCAAGTCGCGGCCCGCGCTCTCCCAGGCGTTAAATCGCGCTGCCAGCTTAATCTTCGTGCCTATCCCATCTGTTGACGAGACAAGCACAGGGTCGGTGTGCTCATCAAAGTTGGCCTTGAACGCCGCCCCGAATGCGCCTACACCCGCAAGTACGCTGGGTGTGTAAGTCGCTGCGGCAAGGGGCTTGATTAGTTCAATGGCCTTGTCTTGCGCGGCGATGGAGACGCCAGCCTGCTCGTATGTCAGGCCGCGTTTTGCGGTAGGAATTCCATCATCAGAAGAATTGTGCGTCATAACAAGCCCGGGCTCCATACCCGATAGCCGAGTATATTAGGAAACCTTGGCGCGGAATGCAATACGCCGGGCTTGCCTAGCGTGCGAGCAAAAGCGCGAGTACCGCCACAGGCGCTAAAGCTGCAAGCATCAAGAGGCCAAGGCAGCCTGATTTTACTTTAACTTGTTGCTGGCTGCTTGATTGATCCCTGTTGAGTTTCGCTTCAAGGCCATCCGAACGAGGCATGGCGTCTATGCCTTTATAGCGGTTGAGGCGCGTCTGCTCGCGTTCAAAGTGCTCCCCCTGGCCCGCCTTCAACAGGCCGCCGGAGTACTTTTGACTAGCATCCGTCGGTTTCACAGTTTGGGGTTTCTGCCCCTCAATCATTGAGATGTCCGGCGCCCTGATAGGCCGACGAACAACTGGGCGTTTTTGCTGCTCCTGGTTACGCTCCACCTAATTAGTCCCCCGAAAAGCCAAACGGCCAGATTAGCTTCCATCCTTGAAGCTAATCCATTATACCACTACTGTTCCCGCGTTGTAAGGGTTGTCAAGCCCTATTTCCTGTGGTAAACTAATAACGATGGGAAAGGAAGTAATCGAAAAGCTGTGCCGCCGCCTGCTTGACGAGCGGGCACGGACTTTGCGCACCATCGCCCAGGAACTCAACGAGAACGACCTTCGCCGTCCATCCGGTACAGAGGAACTCAGCGTCGCCGACATTCTCCAACTCCTCGTCGTAGGCGATGCCGACTTCTTCACTGGCGAAGAAGAGGAGATTGAAGCTCCCATAGGCGCGTTTCTGCATCCGCTTTACTTCATCCGCCTGGCTTCGGAAACGAGGGGCAAGCTTCTCACACAGTTGCAGGAGCTTACAGACGAAGATTTGGATTCGCCGTTTGGAGACACAAACCTTACGGTGCGCCAAGTCGTCGAGGATCTCATCGCTAGCGAAAGCGAATACCTCCGTCCTGCGCTGGAGCGCTACATCGTTTCCCGGGGAAATTAGGCGAGGCACGGGCTTCTGTGTTAGCGCCTGCAATGCCGGCGTAATCCCTGCTTGAACCTCGCCATCGCTGCTGCCGCGCAATTTACGCACGACGATTTCTTTGCCGCGCGCTTTCGTGATAACATATTAGGCATCTTAATTCTAAGGAGTTAACGATGCCTTGCGCAAAGAAACCTGCTGCGAAAACTGCCGCTAAGAAGACTGAGACCAAACCCGTCGCGAAGAAGGCTGCCCCGAAAAAGGCTGCCCCGAAGAAGGCCGCCGCGAAGAAGAAGTAACAACTCCGCCTGAACTACGTTGCAGCCCTGCCGCAGCCCTTATCCGAGGTTGCGCAGGGCTGTTGCTTTAACTGCAAGCCTAGCTAAGCGTTGCCAGCTTTAAGCGCAGGAGCGACACGACATCTTCCATCTTGCCTGCATCTTTCCCGCCTGCCTCGGCGAACTCGTCGCTGCCGCCGCCTCCGCCGCCCATGAGCTTCGCCAGCTCGCGCACTATCGCGCCTGCCTTCAGTCCGCGCGGAATGAGGTCGGCGGAGAACTTCAACGTCAATCCAACCGACTTCTCTTCCTTGCGCACAATCAATACCGCATATGGCGACTTGCCTGCCTTGACCAGTTCGCGCGCCACGCGCTCCACGACCGTCTTCACATCATCTTTCGTCGCGCCCTCAAGCCCGGCGGTGACCAGCGCAACTTCGCCTACAATTTCGGGTTGCGTAACCCTCTCCGCAATCGCAAGAAACATCGCATTCCGCCGCAGGTTCATCATTTCCTCGTGCGCCTCGCGCAACCCCTCGCGAAGCTTGCCGACTGTCATCGTCACTTCGTTGAGCGGCACGCGAAATTCGCGCATCAGGTCTTCGCTGACTTCGCGGAACGTCGCGAGAAAGCGCACCGCTTCCATCCCCACTGCGCCCTCAACGCGGCGGATGCCCGACTGCACCGACTCCTCTTTCACCACGACGAAGCTGCCCGCCTGCGAGCTGCGCGTCATGTGCGTGCCGCCGCAAAGCTCGCGCGAAACCTGCGCGCCTTCTTCGCCGATGTTCACTACGCGCACGGCCTCGCCGTATTTCTCGTCAAACACCGCCGTCACGCCTTCGCGCTTCGCTTGCACCAGCGGCAGTTCCTGCATCCACACGCGGTAGTCGGTTAGGATTATCTCGTTGACGATGCGCTCCATCTCGCGAAGCTGCGCCGGGCTCACCGCCTCGTAATGGCTAAAGTCAAAGCGGATGCGGTCGGGGTATATCTGCGAGCCGGCCTGGTTGATATGGTCGCCCAGCACCTGCTTCAGCGCGGCGAGCATCGCATGCGCCGTCGTATGCGCGCGCATTATCGCTTGTCTGCGCGGCTCGTCCACTGCAAGCTGCACCCCTTCGCCCGCGCGCATGTCAGCAACGCCGCCTTCGGCGAAATAGCCGATGTGCTCGCCCTTCGCGCGGCAGTCCACGATGCGCATCTTCCCATTGCCCGCGAGCGCCCAGCCCATGTCGCCGGGCTGGCCGCCGGTTTCGGCGTAGAACGGCGTGCGGTCGGTGTAGAGCGTGTACAGCTCATGCCCCTTCGCCTCATCCGCGCCCGCCGAGTCCTTTTCCTTAGCTTCCATCTTTCCAGCGAAGGGCTTGATGCAGCGCACCTTCGCATTCGCGCACAGCGTGTCATACCCTAGAAATTCCACATCGCCTGTTTCCACCGCGCCTTCCTCCACCTGGAAGTTGGAGTTGAATTCCTTGGCGTCGCGCCCGCGCTGGCGCTGCGCTTCCATCTCGGCTGCGAACTCCGCCTCGTCCACCTCGCATCCGCGCAACCGCGCCAGTTCCTGCGTCACTTCAAACGGGAAGCCGTAGGTGTCGTGCAGCGTAAATGCAAACTTGCCGGAGACAGCGCCGCCGTTGCGAGTAAACTCGCGCTCCAAGTCATCAACTCCGCGCTCAAGCACGCCGAGGAAGCCTTCCTCCTCACGCGCAAGCCATGTAAGTATGCTGTCGCTGCGGCTTTGCAGCTCGGGATACGGCGCGCCCATCTTCCCAATGACAAGCTGCGCCGCCTCGCGCAGAAATGTCTTGCGCACGCCCAGCAAATACGCAGTCTTCACTACACGCCGAATGACGCGCCTAAGGACATAACCACGATCAAGGTTGCTCGGCGTGATATTGTCTGCTAGCAGGAACGCGGCGGTGCGCATGTGGTCGGCGCAAAGCCAAAACGGGTTGTATGCTAGCTGCGAAGCCTGCACGCGCTCCGGCGCTGTGGCCGACGCGGCAAGCTTCGTGAAGTAATCCACGAGATACGCAAACAGGTCGCATTCATACACGTTTTGCTTGCCCTGCAGCACCATCGCAAAGCGCTCCAGGCCTGCGCCTGTGTCAATGTTCTTCTTGGGCAGCGGTGTGAGCTTCCCCGCCTCGTCGCGGTTGAACTCCATGAAGACAAGGTTCCACACCTCCATCATGCGCCCTTCGTCGGTCATGCGCACGAAGTCGTCGGCATTCTTGCACGGGTTCTTCTCCGCGCGCTGCATGTCAAAGAATATCTCGGTGTCGTAGCCGCAGGGGCCGGTGTCACCCGCAGCCCACATGTTATGCTCATCGCCCAGGCCGAAGATTCGGCCGCGCGAAACGCCCGCGGCTTTCTCCCACAAGCCGGGCGCATCGGGATCGTTATTGTGCGTCGTCACGTAAAGGTGTTTCGGGTCAAGCCCTGCCCACTGCTTGCCGGTAAGGAATTCCCACGCAAACTCAATCGCTTCTGCTTTGAAGTAGTCGCCGAAGCTGAAGTTCCCCAGCATCTCAAAAAACGTGTTGTGGCGGTTGGTGAAGCCGACGCGGTCAAGGTCAACCGTGCGCACGCACTTCTGGCACGATGCCGCGCGCGGCGCGGGGGGTGCTTCCTTGCCTTCAAAGTAGCGCTTCATCGGCGCCATGCCTGCGCCTATGAGCAAAAGCGACGGGTCAGCGAGCGGGACCAGCGGGGCGCTGGGCACAACCTTGTGCCCCTTCCCCGCGAAGAAATCCAGGAAACCTTGCCTTATTTCATGTGATTCGCGCACAGCGAGTAGGATAGCATAAGGCTGTAAGGCGCGGACTTGTAGAGCGCTAATGGGACTTTAAGTAAGAGAGCGGAGGCGGGATACATGTTCCCGCCCTACACCCAAAGCCAGAGCCGGGCTGGTTGCCCTTCGCAGGCAGGTAAAGCCCCGCCTACAAGGAGTTATTTAGTCTGAAAAGCCAGAACAGGCTATTCCGGCGCAGAAATGCGGTAGAATACCGGCGTGGGGTAATAAAGAGGAGTCTAAATGGCGACGATAGACTACAGGCCGATGGACAGGGACTACATTCTCCCTGTATGCCCAAAAGTCCTGGTAAAGGGGCCGTTTGACCGCGGCGACCCGACCGGGCACTTCGGATTCGTCAGCGATTGCCCCACCGTCAACGACGAGCTTCTGCGCACGTATGTGGAGAAATACGGCACCTGCGGCTATCTCGCCTGGGACGGCTACGCGGTCGTGGCTGCCTCGCTCTTTTTCCCGCTCAACGACCTCCCCGCGAAGCTTTGCAAAATCTACGACGTTGACGAATACCCGCGCAGGTGGTTTGACGCGCTCAACAAGGAAAAGGGCACGATGGTCATGGGCTGCTGCATAGTCGCGCCTGATTACCGCGACCGGGGCATCGGCACAAAAGTCGTTGAGGCGTCGCTCGCGTGGATGCGGCGCAACCGCTGGCTGCGCGCGGTGAAGCTCGGCGTGCCGTCGGAAGTTTACGGCTTCACCGACCATTTCAATTTGCCGTTTTGGGAGAAGATGGGCTTTCGCGTCTTCAGGCTTATTGACCGCAGCGAAACCGAGCCCTGGGCGAGCCGCGAGCGCGCGAAGCTCCTGCGCCTGCACGAAAGCGGGCACTTCAACGCGCAGGGGATTGACTTCTGCGGCATCCTCAAGACGCGCGGATGGCAGGGCATCCTCGGCGTTAACGACCTAGAACAGCGCTTCGCATAGGCTATACCCACGCACTCCTACCCCGACATGTAATCGCTGAAGGGGCGCTCTTCGGCGGTTCCGGCGGTGCAGCGGGGGATGCTCTCCACAATTCCCGGAAGGTGGCAATACGGCACGCTCACATACAGCACGCCTTCGGGGGTGCCCGTCATCTTGCGCGCCGTCCAGTCGCCGAAGCTCACGTTCACTTCGCCCGTCACCAGTGAATACGCAACCGCCATGTGGCAATGCGCGCCAATCATTTCGGTTTTCGGCGAGCGGCCGGTGAAGAATGCGTGCAGCGTGATGAGGCGGCACGCCTGCTCGGGGCTAACGTAAAATACCGCGACGTCGGGCTCAAGCTGCGCGCTGTCCATCGGCGCTATGACGATATGGCTCGCGAGGCCCTTGGGCGGCGGGGAGGCAGTGACCATCATTCGGTGGAAGACGGCGTAGCTCATCGCCAGCTTCTCGCCGTGCACGAGGAACTTCTTGAGGCCTTCGCCTGCCTTGCCCTGCGGGGGGTCGCCCAAGCCGAGATGCCATGTCCCGCCGCCGCACGAGGAGTTTTCAGCGTCAAGGACGATGGTCTCGCCCTGGTGCGCCTTGTCAAGCGCGAAGCATCCCCGGCAAGCCTTGGGGCGCTTTACATCGGGCGGGTCAAACGTGTAGCTCACGGCGACGATGCTGCCTTCAAGTTTGAGAACTTCGGTTAGCGTCTTTGCATACTGCTGCCAAATCATAATTGCCTCCGGCTTAGCCGCGCAGGTGTCAGATTATAAAACTCAGGCGCGGCATCAAAACGATAACGGTTATATTGTCCTTGCCCCCCAACGACAGCGCTTCGCGCACGAGCGCATCGGCAAGCGCGGCGGGCTGCGCTGCCTCCCCTGCGATTTCGGCGATGCGCGCCGGGCGCACGAGGTCAGACAGCCCGTCACTGCAAATCACAATGAACGCATCAAGCGGCAGGCGGAACGCGGATACGTCGGGCTTCACGTCGGGGACAATCCCCATGCCCTGTGAGATGACATTGCGCTGCGGGAGGGTATAGGACTGCTCCTCGGTGATGCTCCCCGCGTCCAGCATTTCCTGCACCAGCGAATGGTCGCGCGTCAACGGACGGACTCTCTGCCCCCCTGCCGCGAAGGCGCGCGAATCGCCGACGTTGAATACGATGCATTGCGCCGCCGCAAGCGGAAAGCCGGTTTCCAGCGAGCCGGGATGCGTTATGTATATGCCCGTGAGCGTCGTGCCCATGCCGGTGAATTCGGCGGAAGCGGAAGACGACTCGTGCAGCTCGCGGCTGATGGAGCGGATGTGCTCCGCGATGAGCGATGTGGCGCTGCGCTTGCGGTCGCCGCGCGAGAGCGGCCAGAGGCCCGAATAAAAGCGCAGCAGTTCAAGGCAAAGCGCTGATGCAAGCTCGCCCGCTTTATGCCCGCCCATGCCGTCGGCGACGGCGAAAAGCGACGAGGAATCGGCCGAGCCTTCTATGACGCAAGTGCTCGCCATATAGGCGTCTTCATTATTGTCTCGCACCAAACCTGCGTGCGTGCTTGCCGCAAAGTCCATTTGCAGCTTGAGTTGCGGTATGAGGCTGGTGAAGTTCTCAGGCGACTGCGCGATTGCCGCGAGGAAGTTCATCATCGCGCTGTGGCACTCAACGAATGCAGGAGTTGCTTTGCGCTCAGCGAAAGCTCTTTGCAGCCAATGCGCGATTCCCTTTGTAATGCCGAAACTCGGCGCATCAGGCGCAAGGTCTTCAAGGTGGTAGAAGCGCATCCTGTAGTCGCTGAGGCCGGGCACACGCATCTCTCCTGCGTTGCGGAGGTAGATGCGCGAGGCGTCAAATGCATTTAGCGATGCGCCTGCCGCGTCCTGGAACGAAGCGTCCAGCCCCAGCGCCTGTGCAATGAGGGGCAGCACGTCCGAAAGCTCCAGCCCCTGCGCTGCGTCTTCCAGCGTAAAGTCAAAGTCGCTTGCGGTGTAGCCTGCGTCTTCCAGCAGCAAGTCCTCGCAACCTGGCAGCGCGTCGGGCAGCGCGGATAGGAGCTTAGCGATATGCGCTGGTGGCTTGCCTTCCCACGTCCAGCGCAAATGCGTAGCCCCATTCCTGCGCACGCGGACTAGCTTCGCACCGTTCTCGGCAAGCAGCTCTTCTTCGCTCTTGCTTCCAAGCACTGGGATGAAGGGGTCCGTGCAGTCGCCAGGCGGGTCGCTATGTGCAGCCACCGCCTTACAACCATTCCTTGCGGTAGAAGTAATAAATGATTGCGCCGCTCATCAGAAGAAGGAATACGTCCAGCCCCCAAATAAAATACTTCTCTTCCATCCCGTGCAGAACGTTAAGGTTCATGCCGAAATAGCTGGCTACGAAGGTCAGTGGAATGAACAACGCTGCATAGACCGTGAGGATGCGCTGGATTTCCTCTGAGCGCGCCTGGATGATGGTGGAATGCATCCTCAATAGCTGGGTCAGGATTTCACGCTCATGGTCAACGATTTGGGCTGCTTTCTCCAGGTGGTTAATTAGGCCGCCAAGGTAAACGACGATTTCCTCGCGCTCCTCGTCGGAGATGGGCAGCTGCTCCTCAGGCTCTTCATAGGCGCGCACCTGTTCCTGGAGAATCTCCAATTCCTGCAAAATTGACTT
>JBBIJQ010000027.1:0-24856 GCA_037445915.1 Planctomycetales bacterium
TTTGCTCTGCTTCTCCTCCGCGATGCGGCTGGCGTTGCAGGCATCATCGGCGCAGCTTCCAATAACGCCACCGGCATTTCCGGCGTCGCAGGCGGCGGGAAGGGCGGCCAAGGCGGAGTTAGGCTGATGATACTGCGCGTTGGCACGAACGGGAGCATCACCGTTGATGCTGAAGTCGCCGCGCTGGATTACGCTGTGCAAAACGGCGCAAAGGTAATAAATATGAGCTTTGGCGGAGTGACCGGCGGCCCGCCTGAGGCAAACGCAATTACGCGCGCATGGAACGGCGGGGCAATAATTCTCGCCGCTGCCGGCAATTACCCCGCCGGCAACCCAGGCGGCATTGACCTGCCGGCAGGCTTCCCCGAAGTCATCGCAGTCGGCGCGACAACCATATTCGCCAGCCGCTCCGTCTTCCCGACTACTGCCATCGTCCCTGAGACCCTCGCTGATTACAGCAAGAAAGGCCCGCAGATGGGAGTAACCGCCCCAGGCACGCACATCATCACGCTCTTCGGGACTGAAGGCTACACTATTGACCCCGACACCCAGTTCCGCGGCACCAGCGCCGCCACTCCCATCGTAAGCGGATTTGCAGCCCTTTTGGCGAGCTACTTCACGGCCGACAACAATGCTTCGCTGCGCAGCAGGATTGAAGCGTCAACCATTGATTTAGGCCCAGCCGGCTTTGATGAGAGCTACGGGCACGGCCGCATTGACATGGCCAAGGCATTCCGCAGCGCCCCGCCCCCGCCCCCGCCTGCGCTTGAAGGCGACGCCAACGCCGATGGCGTGGTGAACAATGCGGACGTGAATGAGCTCTCTAGCCGCTACGGCAAGCGCACAGGCGACTCCGGCTTTACGGCTGCCGCCGATACGAATACCGACGGTGTTATTGACGAGCTGGATATCTTCGCCATCGGCCTGAACTTCGGGAAGTCGGCTACTTAAGCGCGGCTCAATCTAGCGCAATTCTACGACAGCTTTTTGACCTGCTGCGGAGGCGTCTGGCGCTGAAGGGCGTCAACCCAGTCGCAAGCCTTCTTGCCCTCAATCATCAGCTCGGGGTTCATCTCGCAAAGCGGTAGCATGACGAACAGGCGCATGGTCGCGCGCGGGTGCGGGATAAAGAGCGCAGGCGTTGCGAGTATGAGGTCGCCGTAAGTGATGATGTCTATGTCCAGCACGCGGTCATGGACTCCCGGTGGCTCGCCAGCGCGCTCACGCCCCATTTCCTTCTCAATCACGCGGCAATTGTCAAACAGCACGGGAGGCGGCAGGCTGGTTAGGATGCAGGCCGCGCAGTTGATGAACCAGTTAACGCTGCGGTAGCCGACTGGGCTTGTTTCGTAAAAGCTGCTTGCCGCGACGAATTGGGAATCGGGAAGGCGGGCCAGCCGTGCCATCGCGCCGCGCATGGTCTCGATCCGGTCGCCCAGGTTCGCACCCAAGGATAGGTATGCGAGCTGCATGGGGAGAATGATAGCACGGACGCGCCGGGAAGGGGGTAAAGAAAGGGGTAAGGGACAAGTTATAGAGCCGTAGGTCGGGCTTTAGCCTGGCTCTGGGAATCGGGGTTCGGTGTTAGGGGTTCGGGGTTCGGATTCCAGAGTCCAGATTCCAGAGCGGGACTGAAGTCCCGCCTACAATTGGATAAACACTCCTCTGGTATACTCCAAATGTGGAGCTTCGCTGGGAAGACATCCTGCGGGCGGTGCCGCATGCGCCGGGCGTCTATGAGTTCAAGGACGAGCGCGGGCGGCCCATCTACATCGGCAAGGCGCTGGACCTGCACGACCGCGTGCGGCAATACTGCGCGCAGACCGACAGCCGCGCCGCGATGGTGCGCCGTTTGCTCGCCAAGGCGCAGGACCTTACCTTCATCGTCACGCCCACCGAGTTTGACGCGCTGGTGCTGGAAGCGAACCTCATCAAGCAGTTCAAGCCGCATTTCAACATCCTGCTCAAAGACGATAAGTCGTTCCCCTACGTGAAGCTCTGCAAGGAGAAATACCCGCGTATACTGCTCACGCGGCGGTGGGTGCAGGACGGCGGCAGTTACTGGGGGCCGTTCACCAACGTGCGCGCAGTGCGGTCCACGCTCAAGTTCGTCGCGGGGCTGTTCGGAGTGCGCACCTGCGGGCTGGAGATTGACGGCAAGAAGAAATACCCGAAGCCGTGCCTTGATTACCACTTGAAGCTTTGCACCGCGCCCTGCGTGAATTACGTCACCGCGCAGGATTACCGCGCGCAGTGCGATGCGCTCGGCAAGTTTTACAGCGGGCGCTATGCCGAGGTGCAGGCGGAGCTTAAGGCGAGGATGCAGGCGGCGTCTAAGCAGCAGCGTTACGAGCAGGCGGCGCGCTACCGGGACTTGCTGCGCTCGCTGGAGAAGGTCATCCACAAGTCGCGCGTCGTCGCCAAGCCCGGCGAGGACATTGACGCGGTGGGCTTCGCCGCAAGCGGGGACACGCTGATGATTGTCGTGCTGCAGGTGCGCGACGGGCGGCTCATCGGCGACCGTGAATTCGTGCTGGAAAACGAGCTTGGGCAGACACGGCGCGAGCTGCTCGCGGGCTTCATCAAGCTTTACTACTTCCACCCCACGAACATCCCGCAGGAGATACTGCTGCCCTTTGCGCCGGAGGAGCACGAGCTTCTGGCGCGGTTCATCAGCGAGAAGAAGGGAAGCGTTGTGCGCACGCACGCCCCGCAGCGCGGCGCAAAGAAGGAGCTTTCGCAGCTTGCAGAGGAGAATGCGCAGGAGCGGATGCGGGCGCATCTAGTCCGCGCGCCGAAAGTCCGCGAGCCGGGGAATGCAGCGCGCATCCTCGCGGAAGTCTTGCAGCTTGAGGCGCCGCCTTCGCGCATTGAAGGCTACGACATCAGCAACATAATGGGGCGGCAGGCGTCGGGGAGCATGGTCGTGTTCACGCAGGGCCAACCCGAGCCGGCGGCATACCGGCTGTTCAACATCAAGCTCAAGCAGACGCCCGACGACTTTGCGATGATGCGCGAAGTGCTGCGGCGGCGTTTCCTGCGCATGCTAACCGACGATGCGTGGCAGGCCGTTCCCGACGTGATACTGCTGGACGGCGGTAAGGGGCAGCTTTCAACGGTGGTGGAGCTGCAGCGCGAGCTAGCGGACGACCCCGCATTCAGCACCGAGCAGCGCGACATGCTGCTGCGCCCGCGCCTGGCATCGCTTGCTAAGCGCGAGGAGATTATTTATTTCAGCGACGACGAGGGTAAGACGCAGGAAGTGAAGCTTGAGGAGACGGACCCGGGGCTTTCGCTGCTCGTGAGCATACGCGACGAGGCGCACCGGTTCTGCCTCAAGCAGCACCGCGCGCGGCGCGAAAAGGCCACGATACATTCGGCGCTGGACGACATACCGGGCATCGGGCCGGTGCGGCGCAAGAAGCTTATGCGCAAATTCGGGTCGCTGGAGAAGATGCGGCTGGCCGGCGCGGACGGCATCGCGGATGTGCCGGGCGTGAGCCTCGCGCTGGCGCAGCGTATTTACGCCGCGCTGCTTGAGGAGGCGTTTGTGGAAATCGCAGTGGAGGAGACCAACTTCCGCCGCCGCATGTCGCTTCGGCCGGTGCAGGCGGACGTGGAGGAGTGAGGGAAGGGGTTAGGGGAGAGGGCGACAGAAAGGGATTAGGGCCAGAATCCAGATTCCAGAGCGGCACTTAAGTTCCGCCTACAAGCGGGAGGCTGTTACTCATACCGCAGGCTGTCCACGGGATCCAAGTTGGCGGCGCGGTAGGCGGGGAGGATGCCGAAGACAAGGCCGGTGGCAAAGCTGAAGGATAGCGCGGTGACGACTGTGCGCAGCGTGAGGTAGAACGGCCATTCCACGTTGATGCATAGCAGCCACACGCCGCCAGCGCCGATGATGAAACCCAGCACCTGCCCCGCGAAGACTTGCAGCAGCGTTTCGGTGAGGAACTGCGCGAGGATATCGTTCTTGCGCGCGCCGCACGCGCGCCGCACGCCAATTTCGCGCGTCTGCTCCATCACACTCATGAGCATCACGGTCATTATGAGGATGCCCGCGACGATGAGCGCGACGCTGGAGACGGCGAGGAGGATGACGGAGAAGATGCGGAAGGTTTTCTCCATCGTCGTCGTGAGCTGGCGCATGGAGAACGCCTGGAACTCGTCTTGCGTTTTGGGGTCAAGCCCCTTGGCTGCGGCAAGGTCTGCCTTCACGCGCTTGACGACTTCTTCGCTGTCCATCCCGTTGGGGTGTTTCAAGACGATGGTATGGATATAGGGGTAGTTGAAGACGCGCTGGATAGTCGACAGGGGCGAAAACACGCGGTCGTCAAAGCTCTCAAAGCCGATGCGCCCCTTTTCTTGGAACGTGCCGATAACGGTGAACTTCTCCCCTTTCATCACGACTTGCTTGCCGACAGCGCCGCCATTGGGGAACAGCTTGGCCGTCACGTCTGAGCCTAAGACCAGCACCGACGCGCCCTGCTTCGATTCTTCATCGGTGAACATGCGCCCTTCAACAAGCTTGTAAGGACGGATTGTCACGAATGTTGGAAGTGCGCCGACGATTGTGGAGAATTTGCGCTTGTCCTGGTAAGCGACGAACGCGGGGAGGATGAGCATGGGGGAGCCTGCTTCCACGTAGGGCTTGCCGCGCAGCGTTTCCCAGTCCTTCATCTGCAGGAACGACGCCGCGCTGGACGACTGGTTGTCCATCGGGCTGCTTTCCATGTCAAAGTAAGGGGTAACGAATATCGCATTAGCGCCGAGTTCTTCAATCAGCCGCGATGCCTGGCCGCGCGCGCTTTCAGAAATGGACATTAGCGCGATGATGTTGGCCACGCCTATCGCGATACCGAGGATGGTGAGGAACGAGGTTAGCTTCCTTGCCCAGAGCCGCCTGAAGGCGTAAACAATCAGCGCGTTTAGCACCTATGTATTATAGTGAATCGGGAATTTGACTTCCGAAAAGCCGGTTGCGGTATAATATTATTGACAGGAAGCGCCCAAAGCAGGGCTGCCGTGAATGGAAGAGCACGGAAAAACGTTTAATACGCGGGAATTGCTCAAGGCCGACGTGGTTGAGCTGAAGAGCGGTTCGGTCGTGGGGAGGGTCGCCGAGGCCATTGTAAACACCCGCCTGGGCGCTGTTGAATTCCTCGGCATCCGCCCTGCACAGTGGCACGACCCGGGGCTGCTCCTCAGCACTGCGGACATCCTAGGCTTTGACGAAACAGTGCTGCTCATCCGCGACGGCGCCTTGCTCGTTCCGTTTGACGACAGCAAGTGCGAGGCGCAATACGCGACCTGCACCGACCTCTACAAGCTTACCCTCATTGACAACGAAGGCCGCGTACTCGGGCGGCCCGTCGGCTGCGTCTTCAGCGCATCGGGGCACATCGTCGCGCTGGAGGCGGAAAAGGACCTGGTCGTGCATTTCGTGAGCCTCGGGCGCATCATCGCGGTTAGCCAACGCTTTGTAGTCGCAGACTTGAAACAGCAACCCGGGCATGGCCAACGCGGCGCCGCGCCCAGGCGCGAAGGGCGCGCGGGCGAAAGCGCTGTCCGCTTAGCGCAAGAAGAAGATGTAGCGACGGACGACAATAGCAGGCACGGCAGCATCGCGGCGAAATACCGCGAGAGGCAAGTCCAGCTTATGATGGGAAAGGTTTCACCGGTCACTCTCAACGGCAAGAACGGCCACCCCATTGTCTCGCCGGGCGAGACAATCACCGGCCGCATAATCAACCGGCTGATAGACGAAGAACTGCTGAACGACTTGTTCATCGCGTTGACCGTGCACCACGGCAACATCCCCGACAACGAGCCGGAAGTAAAGCCGGAGTATGACGGAAGGGGTTAGGGTAAGGCTTTTAGATTCCAGATACCAGAACCAGACGGCGGCCCACAGGTGGCCGCCCCGCCAAAGGCGGGCAAGCCTTCAGCAGATTCCAGATTCCCAGAGCGGCACTGAAGTGCCGCCTACCCTAACATTAATGATAGGCTGAATCAAACGCCTAGCTGAATTGGCGGAGGAAGCGGAGGTCGTTTTCAAAGAACATGCGGGCGTCGGGGACTTGATAGAGAACCTGCGCCATGCGCTCAACGCCGAAGCCGAAAGCCCATCCGCTGTAAACATCGGGGTCTATGCCGGAATCGCGCAGCACTTGCGGGTGCACCATGCCACAGCCCATGACTTCTATCCATCCCGATTGCTTGCACACGCGGCAGCCAACGCCTGCGCAAAACGGGCAGGTCACCGCCATCTCTGCGCCAGGCTCCACGAAGGGGAAATAATCAGGGCGCAGGCGCACTTTCGTTTCCGGGCCAAAGAACTGGCGAGCGTATTCGGAGAGTATCCAGCGCATATTCGCCATGCTTATGCCCTTGCCGATTTGCAGCCCTTCAATTTGGTGGAACGCAGGCGTATGCGTCGCATCGGGACGGTCACGGCGGAAAGTGCGCCCCGGGGAAATCATCTGCACGATGACGTCGCCCGGCTCTTCCTCGCGCTCCTTGAGCTGCTTCATGATGCGCTCCATCACGCGCACCTGCACCGGCGACGTGTGCGTGCGCAGGATGAGCCCCGGCGCGAGGAAGTATGTGTCAACGTCGTCGCGCGCGGGATGGTCGGCGGGGATATTCAACCTATCAAAGTTGTATTCCTCAAGCTCCATCTCTGGGCCTGCGTAAACGTCAAAGCCCATTGACGTGAAGATGCCGATGATACGGCGCATCGCGGACTGCACCGGATGCAGGCGGCCCACCTGCACGCGCGTGCCGGGAAGGCTGTCGTCAAAGAACGATTGCGCGGATTTGGCTTTGGATGCGAGCGCGGATTCAAGCTCAGCAAACGCCTGCTCAAGCTCCTGCTTGAGGGCGTTCACGCTCTGGCCGTAGTCTTTGCGGTCGTTTGCGGGGACGTCTTTTATCGCGGCGAGCGCGTCTTTGATGAAACCCTTGCCGCCAACAGAACGCGACTTAAGCTGCGCGAGTTCGTCGGGCGTAGATGAAGCTTTCACGGCGGCAACCGTCTCCGCGGTGAGGGAGGCCAGTTCTTCAAGCGAGCGCGGCAATGTTTAACCCCTAGAGGTTCTTGCGCGCCAGATCAATGAGGTTGACGAAGGCTGCGTTATCAAACATCGCCAGCTCGGCGAGCGACTTGCGGTCAAGCACAACGCCGGCCTTGTTCAAGCCGGAAATAAATGCTGAATAAGTCATCCCAGTAGCGCGGCAGGCGGCGTTGATGCGGGCAATCCAAAGCCTGCGCTGGTCGCGCTTGCGCAAACGACGGTGCTCGTAGGCATACTGGCCGGCGTGCATGACTGCTTCTTTAGCGGCGCGGTACAGGCGCTTGCGCGCTCCACGGTATCCGCTGGCGAGCTTAAGGATGCGGCGGCGGCGGGTGCGGGAAGCTACACTTCTTTTAACGCGTGTCATTAACCCTTACCCCCCAGAAGCTCAGTGTATCTCTTGCGGTCGGGCGCGGCGACTTCAACCGAAACGGCGAGGCTGCGCTTCTGGCGCGAGGATTTCTTGGACAGCATGTGTCGTGAGCAGGCGAGCTTCCTAAGAAGCTTCCCGCTCTTTGTTCGGCGAATCCGCTTCGCGGTCGCTTGATGTGTTTTCACTTTTTGTTTTGGCATCAGTAGCGGCTCCTTGCTTAGGACCCTTTCGTTTAGAAGCGGTTATTATAACAAAAAGCCGGTTGCCTACCAAGCCCTTGCTACGGGAATCTACAATTCCCTCTTCGGCGAGCATTGCGACGATGCGGCTAAGCAGCCCCTGCGCCAGCGTATCGTGGTACGCTTTCTCGCGGCCGCGCAGCAGCAAGTTGAAGCGCACCTTAAACCCGCGTTCAAGGAACTTCTTGGCCTGGTTGACTTTCGTTTCCAGGTCGTGGTCGCCGATCTTCATAGAAAGCCCAAGCTCTTTCAGCTCGCCACCGCCGCTTTTCGCGACCGTACGCTTTTTCTTTTCCTGGTATTTGAGCTTGCCGTAATCCACCATCTTGCAGACTGGCGGGTTCTCGTTCGGGCTAACTTCTACGAGGTCAAGCGCCTTTTCCCACGTGCGGTTCAGCGCCTCTTCAATGGGAACGACGCCAAGGCTTGCGCCGGTTTCATCAATAAGAAGGACCTCGGGTATCCGTATCTGACGATTGACCCTCGGCCCCCTTTGCCCTTTCCCTTTTACAGATGGTTTTTGCCTCAACTCTGAAGTTATATCAGACGCGCTTGATTGCGTCAAATCCGCACTACTAGCAGGCCGCTTCATCGCTCGCAAACAGCTGCAAATTAGCTAGACTTAAGCACAAGTGATTTAGCGCGCCATAGTTAATGACAAAGCTAAGGATGTTCTGATAAAATGCAAAGTTCACAGCCGCGTTGTGGCTGGCTCGGACATATTATTTAGAGGCTGTTGTTAATGGACGAATTCAAGGAACTCCTGGAAGACGATCTGGGAACCCAAGCCCTTCAGCAGGGCTCCGTTGTAACCGGTAAAATCGTGCAAATTGGCGAGTCGGGCGTCTTTGTTGACATCGGCGCCAAGAGCGAAGGCGTTTTGCCGCTTGACCAGATACTCCCCCGCGACCTTCCCCGCCTTCAAGTCGGCGAAGACATCAAGGTCAAAGTCGTCAAGCGCGTTGAGGGAGAATACATCCTCAGCAAGCGCGCAGTAGATTACGAAGAGGCCTGGAACCGCCTGCTTGACGCGCAGCGTGACAACGCCGCGATTGAAATCACGATTGAATCGCCCGCCAAGAACGGCTACATCGCGCGCGCATACGGCGTCGCCGAGGGCTTCGTCCACCGCTCCAACTTTGACGATACGCCGGAAATCGGCAGCACTTATAAGGCGTTCATACTTGACTTGAACAAGCGCGACCGCAAGCTAGTATTCTCGCGCCGCGCTATCCTTAAAGAAGAGCAGGAAAACCGCCTTGAAGAGGAGTTCGGCCATTACCAGCCCGGTATGGTCGTTGACGGCACCGTTGACAGCCTTACCGCTTACGGCGCGTTTATCCGCATTTCGCCAAGCATAACCGGCTTGCTGCACATCTCCGAGATGGCGTGGCACCAGGTTAAGCGCCCCTCCGACGTCATCAAGAAGGGCGATAAGGTCAAGGTAAAGATTCTTGAGCTTGACCCCGACCGCAAAAAGATATCTCTGTCGCTCAAGGCCGCCACGCCCGACCCACTGGCCTCGCTGCTTTCCGGCGAGGAGCTTGAGGGCAAAGTGGAATCCGTCGCCGACTTCGGCGTGTTCGTGCGCCTGACGAACCATGTCACTGGCCTAGTTCATACCAGCGAGCTTTCGCACAAGCGCTTCGGCCACCCTTCCGAGCTTCACAAGCAGGGCGATCGCGTGAAGGTCAAGGTCATTAACGTTGACACCGACAGCCGCCGCGTGGGCTTGTCCATCAAGGCTTGCGAGCAGGACCCGTGGAACGAAGTGCAGCTCAAATACAGCCTTGGCCAGGTCGTTGAGGGCCAAGTCACCCAGCTTCTTGACAACGGCATGGTCGTCAAGCTTGACGATTCCTTTGAGGGCTTCGTGCCCATCGGCGAAATCAGCCTTGACCGGATTGACCACCCCAAGCGCAAGCACCAAGTTGGCGAGACCGTTGGCGTCAAGGTCATGAATATAGACACCAATCGCCGCCGCATCCGCCTGTCGATCAAGGCGATGCTGGTTGATGGCGACGCTGTTGGGATTCCTTCCGAGCCCACAGGCTCCGCTGACATCTCACCGACCGCGGGGAAGGTAACCCTTGGCGACCTCATCGACACGAGCAAGCTTATTATTGAGGAAGAGTGATGATAATCGGCATCACCGGAGGCATTGCCTGCGGCAAGACTGAAGCAGGCAAGGTGCTGGAAGGGAAAGGAGTGCCGGTTCTGGACGCTGACGAAGTCGCGCACTATATCAGCAGATACGAGCCTGCGATTATTGACGCCGTCCGCGCGGCCTTCGGCAGCGGTGTATTCACTCCACAAGGCAAGCTAGACCGCAAAGCGCTGGGTTCAATAGTATTTTCAAGTCCCGCCGACCGCGCTAGGCTGGAACGCATATTCCATCCCCGCATTAAGGATGTCCTCCGTTTGAGCATTGAGCATGCGCGCAAGAGCGGCACGAGCGTGGCGTTAGTTGCCCCGCTGCTCATTGAATCGAATTATCAGGACATGGTGGACGTCATATGGGTTGTGAGCTGCGACGAAGTTTCACAGGTGAAGCGCCTGCGCGATTCTTGCGGCATCAATGAGATTGAGGCATGCAGGCGCATAAACGCCCAGCTTCCGCTCCGCGAGAAGGAGGCGTATGGGCATTATGTGCTTCGCAACAACGGCAGCCTTGATGAGTTCCGCAAACTCGTCGCTGAAACATGGGAGAAGACGATTCAAGAATATGGCAGTAAGTAGGTTTCCGCGGATTGCCCTATTGCTGTTGCTGGCTACCTATTGGCTTTCGCATACGGCTTACGCGCAGATGGGGCCGTCAGTCCAGGCAGGGCGCAAGGACCCCACCGCGCAGGATGACTTCAAGGTTTTGAAGTGGGCGTTGCCTACGCTTTCCGACGATGATGTCCTCTATCTGCTTGACGAGATTGAGTATTCGTGCTCATCTTACGATGTTGACTTCAGCTTCGGCCTGGCGGTCATAGCAGCCGAAGCTTCTTTCGGCAACAAGACTGCTTACACCCGCAAGCGTTCATGGGACTTCGTGCAGCTTATGACTAAAGCGCCAACGACCTCCTACCCGCCCGTTACGCGCGACTTGAAGATCGCACTGTCATCACTTGCCGAGCTGATCCAGACAGAAGCCGATACTCCCAGCATCCTTCGGGCATACTGGGCTGACGACGTCCGCGGCTACAACACGGACACCGAAGAGGAGTTCGCCAAGCGCGTAAACATGAAATGGGCGTTACTCCAAGGGAAAGATGAGAAGCAGGTAACGCAACAAAACTACATTCGGGAAGTTGAAAAGTTTCCCACCAAGGGCGAAAGAGATTGGGATTTCCCAATCAACGAGATGCCCTATCTCAACAAGCTGCTTGTGAAATACGCGGTTGAGCCGCGGTACGCAGCCGTAGCGCAGCGCTACAATTCGCGGCTTTCGGAGCAGGAAGCTGCGCTCATTGCGCGCGCAGTGCTTTCATTCTCCCAACAGTCAGACGGGGTTGACCCGCGCCTCGTAATGGCCGTTATCGCCGCCGAATCAAGGTTTAACCCGCGCGCAGTCAGCCGCGCCGGCGCGATGGGATTGGCGCAGCTTATGCCTGCGACCGCGCGCAGCCACGGCATCCGTGACGCTTTTGACCCAGTGCAGAACATTTATGTATGCGTAAAGTATTTAGAGCGCGAGATGAACCGGTGGGGAAGCAGAAGCGACTGGCTAGACCTAGTGCTTGCGAGCTATAATGCTGGCCCGGGCGCGGTAAAGAAGTACGGCGGCATCCCGCCATACTCCGAAACCCGCAACTACGTCCGCATCGTGAAGAGGTATTACTCCGAATTCAGGAACGGCCGCTAGATGGAAGCTGGTATTAAGAAAACACCTCTCTTTGAAAAACACATCGCGCTTGGCGCGAAGATGGTTGAGTTTGCCGGCTACATGATGCCGGTCTGGTATCCCGCAGGAATCGTGAAGGAACACCTCTCAGTGCGCAACGCGGCAGGCATCTTTGACTTGACGCACATGGGCGAGTTCTTCATCAAAGGCCCGCGCGCCTTTGAGTTTATCCAGCACATCACATGCAACGATGTGCGCCGCATCGGAAACGGCGGCGTGCAGTACACGCTCTTTCCCACGCCAGAAGGCGGAGTCGTTGACGATTTGCTCGTTTACCAGATAAACCCGGACAGCTACATGATGGTGGTCAATGCCGCCAACATAGACAAGGACTGGGCCTGGGTGAACCAGCACAACACATTTGGCGTAGAGCTAACCAACCTTTCCGACGAATATGCGCTTATAGCCGTGCAAGGCCCGCGGACAGACGAAATCCTCACCCGCGCGGGTTTTGCGAATATCGCATACGAACACCCGTTCACCTTTCGCAAGGTGAAGCGCGGCGGCGACCATATTTTCCTTTGCGTTACTGGCTATACTGGCGAGCGCGGCTTTGAGCTTATCGTCAAGAACGCAAGCGCGCCCCAGCTCTGGGACGACTTGATGGAAGCCGGCGAAGGGCTTAGCTTAGCGCCTATCGGGCTTGGCGCGCGGGATACGCTGCGGCTGGAAGCAGGCTTGTGCCTTTACGGGCACGAGCTTGAAAAGGACACGTCGGTTGTTGAAGCCAATTTGAACTGGGCGATTGGATGGAGCAAGGAATTCCTGGGCAAGGACGTGCTGGTGCGCCACCGCGACGAAGGAACCACGCGGCTTCTTTACGGCATCGTCGTGGATAAGCAGCATGGCTCCCCCCGCCCCGGCGCGAAGGTTTACGACGGCGACAAGGAAGCCGGCATCGTAACCAGCGGCGCGCCTTCGCCGACATTGGATAAAAGCATTGCATTTTGCTACCTGCGCCCTGATTTATGCGAGCCCGGTAGCGGGCTGGCTGTGGAAGTGCGCGGCAAGCGCGCACCGGCGGTGGCGATGAAGCCTCCTTTTGTTAAGCACCGATTGTTTGAACACTAAATCCAGGAGGAAGCAGTGGCTGAATACAGATTCGCTAATACGCATGAGTATATCGTTGAGGACGGAGGAGTTTACCGCGTCGGCTTGAGCGCGTTCGCCGCCGATTCCCTGGGCGACATCACATTCGTTGAATTGCCGGAAGCGGGCGCGAAGTTCGTGCAGGGCGAGTCGTTTGCGAATGTGGAGTCGCCGAAAGCAGTCTCCGAAATTTACGCGCCGGTGGACATGGAGATTGTAGAGACCAACACCGCGCTTGTGGACGCGCCTGAATTGGTAAACGCTTCGCCGCTTGGAGACGCTTGGCTCGTTAAAGTAAAGGCGACTAACCCGGCGCAGCTTGACGCGCTTATACCGCAGGCCGATTACGACGCAATGGACAAGGAAGGGCGCTAGCCCTATTCTGCCCAGCACTTCGCATCAAACATCCATGGCGGGGGGTTCCCGCCGGGAGGAAACAATGCCATACATTCCAAGCACTGACGCCGACCGCGCAGCAATGCTGAATCGCATCGGCGCAAAGAACATTGAAGAGCTCTTTGACGCTATCCCAGAAAAGCTGCGGATGAAAGCCGATCTGAATATCCCGCCAGGCCTCCCTGAATCAGCGGTCATGGCTTACATGTCAGAACTCGGCGCGAAAAACCACGTATTCCATCCCCACCGCGTGCTTGCGGGCGGGGGCGTTTACTGCCACTTCATCCCGTCAGTGGTGAAAGAACTCACCCACCGCGGCGAGTTTTACACCGCCTACACGCCTTACCAGCCTGAAGTTTCGCAGGGAATGCTCCAGGCGATTTTTGAGTACCAGAGCTATGTCTGCATGCTCACGGGGATGGAAGTCAGCAACGCAAGCTCATACGACGGCGGGACTGCGCTCATGGACGCTGCGCTCATGGCGCGAAACGCCACTAAGCGCAGCCGCATCCTGCTGCCGCCGTATCTCAACCCGCAGTACCGCGAAGTAGTGGAAACCTACAACCTTGGGATGGCGGCTGGCATTGTGACGCTGCCTGCCGACGCCGACGGCGCGATTGACCGCAAAGTGTTGGACAAAGAACTTGCGGCGGGCAACGTCGCAGCGCTGGTCATCCAGTTCCCCAACTACATGGGCTTCTACGAAGAAGACATCCCTGGGATGGTCAAAGCCGCGCACGATGCAGGCGCGCTGGCGGTATTCTCCGCCTACCCGTTCGCGATGGGCGTCACTTGCACGCCCGGCGAGATGGGCGCGGACATCGTAACTGGCGAAGGCCAGCCGCTGGGCCTTGCGCCAAGCTTCGGCGGGCCTTACCTCGGATACTGCGCCACGACGATGAAGCTCGTGCGCCAGCTTCCAGGCCGCATCATCGGCAAGGCTAACGCTGCCTTCGGGCGCAAGGGATACGTGATGACGCTCCAGGCGCGCGAGCAGCATATCCGCCGCGACAAGGCAGCCAGCAACATCTGCACTAACCAAGCTCTCTGCGCGCTGCAAACGACCATTTACTTGTCTATCATAGGCAAGCATGGATTCCATCACATCGCGCGCAAGTGCGAGGAGAATGCCCATTACGCCGCGCAGAAGATCAGCGGGATAAAGGGATTGAAGATGGCTTTCCCTAAACGCGCGTTCTTCAATGAGTTCGCTGCGCAGCTTGAAAACCCAGCGCTTCTGCCACTAGCCCGCGAAGCCCTGATGAAGAAGGGGTGGCTGCCCGGAGTTACGCTGGAAGACAAATATCCTGCGCTAAAAGGCGGCCTGCTTCTCGCATTCACAGAACTTCAAGACAAGGCATCCATTGACGAGTTTGCCCGCGACTTTCAGGAGGCGCTCAATGTCTAAGCTTATCTTTGAAAAATCAAAGCCCGGCCGCAAGCGGCACGATATCGCCGACTTTAGCGGCATTGCCGAAACCAGCCCTTACGCGCCGGAAAGCATCCGCCGCACAGCACCAATCCCATTGCCGGAGCTGGCGGAAGTGGACACGGTGCGCCATTACATCGGGCTGTCGCGCAAGAGCTTCGGCGTGGACGTGGGCTTTTACCCACTTGGCTCTTGCACTATGAAATATAACCCGAAGGTTAACGAAGAAGTGTGCATGCTCCCGGAATGGGCGTGCCTGCACCCGGAGCAGCCTGCCTGCACTTCGCAAGGGGCGCTGGAATTGCTTTACGAGCTCCAATGCGACCTGGCTGAGATTGCGGGAATGGAAGCTGTAAGCCTGCAACCGGCCGCCGGCGCGCACGGCGAGCTTACGGGGATGCTTATGTTCCGCGCTTACTTCAACGGCATCGGCGAGAATCGGACGATAATGATAGTTCCCGACTCTTCGCACGGCACCAACCCCGCCAGCGCAGTCATTGCCGGATTCACTGTGCGCGAGCTGAAGAGCAACGAGCACGGCCAGGTTTCGCTGGAAGCAGTGCAGGAGCTTTGCCGCAAGGAAGGCGAAGCGAGCATCGGCGGCATAATGATGACCAATCCCAATACGCTGGGCTTGTTTGAGCCGCAGGTGAGGGAAATCGCCGAATATATGCACTCTATAGGCGCGCTGCTTTACTACGACGGCGCGAACCTCAATGCGAACCTGGGTTACGTGCGCCCCGGCGACATGGGCTTTGACCTTGTGCACTTCAATTTGCACAAGACGTTCTCCACACCGCACGGCGGCGGCGGCCCCGGCTCAGGGCCGGTGGGAGTGTGCTGCAAGCTCGCGCCATACCTGCCACACCCGCTCGTTGCGAAGACGGGCGATGTGTTTGAATTCGTGAAGCCGGAAAAGTCCATCGGCCGAATGAAGCTCTACTTCGGCAACTTCGGCGTCATCGTCCGCGCGATGGTTTATGTGCGCGCCCTGGGGCGAGAAGGCCTGAAGCGCGTTGCTGAAAACGCTGTGCTCAACGCCAACTACATCCAAGAGCGCCTCAAAGACGCTTACGACATTCCCTACTACCAGCGGTGCATGCACGAGTTCGTGCTCTCTGCCGACAGGCAAAAGAAGCTGGGCGCGAGCGCTATGGACATAGCCAAGAAGCTGCTCAACGACGGCTACCACGCGCCGACGGTTTACTTCCCGCTCATCGTTCACGAGGCGATGATGATTGAGCCGACGGAGACCGAAAGCCTGGAGACGCTGGACGCGTTTTGCGATACGATGCTCGGCTACGCCAAGGCGATTGAGGAAGACGTTGAGAAGTTCAAGGAGCTTCCGAACCTCTATATCCAGCACATTGACGACGCCGCCGCCGCGCGCAGCCCCGTCGTGCGCTGGACGCCAGAGTAGGCAATCAGCGACATTACACCGCCTGATGTAGGAAAGCGCTTTGGCCCCTTGCGCACATGGCAGCTACGCCTAGCTCATATACTTAAACTGTTGCGCCCTGAAGGCGGTATCTCGTTCTTTAGCCGCAGCGCGCAGGAGCAGGCAATACACAGCAATGCTTCAGCCTAACGTTAAAGTTGAGTTCTTAGCCTTGCGGGCGCGGTTTGACAAACTCAGAAAGGCATAGTAGACTGCCAGATATGCCAAAAAAGCCGGGGGCTTTATGGACATTACAGGGGAAAACGTGAAATGAAAGTAATCCTAAAAGGATTCTTAATCTTTCTGGCTTTTATTTTCTTGTTATCTGCAGCATTCTCGTGTGGCGGCCGCAGGCAACTGTCTGCCCTGTCAGAATTGAAAGCTGGCATCTCGCCTGTCTTTCCTAATGCAGGGGAGCCGCGCGAAACCACGCTTGATGCCACTTTGGCTGAGCTTGAAGCCCTTTCGCCTCCTATTGGCGTAAGCGCGCCTGTCTTCAAGGAAATAAAGTCAGCGCTCGCAGATGCACTGCGCTTTAGAAGCGTTTCCAAATTCATCTCCAAGCCTCCGGCCGGTGAACAGAACCGCGTTGATGACCTTACGCCGATTGAGGATGGCGCCGGGGGCTATATCCTCATGTGGCATTACCGCAATCTTGGAGATTACAACCAAGACGGTTCCGTTGGCGTTGCCGATATAACTCCCCTAGCCATTTTCTACAACTCCGCCGCGCCTGATCCCAATTCACTCCAAGGAGTTATAGACGGAGACAATAGCCGCGATATCAATGTAGCCGACGTCACGCCAATAGCCATGAGCTTCTCCACGGATTGTGCTGGCTATCTAGTTCAGGCGTCACCTAACATGGATGGCCCTTGGACTTCTCTTGGAGATTTTGTCCCACTCACATCGGGAAGCGGAGAGGGTAGGCGCGTATTCCAGTTCTCCCTACCCCTCACCGCCAGCGGGTATGCCCGCGTAGTGCCGGTGGACGGGTCAAGCCAGCCGGGAATCGAGAGCAATGTAGTTGCAATTACCGCTGTAAGCGAGTTTCCTGTGATAATTGCAGTTACTCCGCAAGAGGGAGTCACAGGCGAAGATGTCACTTTCAACGTGGCCGCCACCGGCACCCCGCCTTTAGCCTATGATTGGGACTTTGGCGGCGGCGCTACGCCGGATACCAGTACAGATATCAGCCCTGCCGTTACGCTGGGCAGCGCAGGAAGCTACTTGGCCTCAGTTCAAGTAAGCAATGGCCAAGGCAGCGTAACACAGGACTTCATCTTGACCGTGACTAGCAGCGAAATGCCGCCCTTGATAGCCAGTGTTTCACCCAAGGAAGGGATAACCGGCACTTTCCTTTCCTTCGCCGCTAATCTCTCAGGTACTTCGCCAATGAGATACAGCTGGGATTTCGGCGGCGGAGCCACGCCTAACAGCAGCACCTCTGCAACCCCCATCGCCACATTGGGCGCAGCAGGAAACTATCTTGCCTCGGTGCAAGTGAGCAACGCTTATGGCAGTGAAACTTATGAATTTGACCTCACTGTAACCGCTAACGGAAGGCCGCCGGCTATATCCGAGGTGACTCCTGTGCAGGGGGCATCCGGAACACGCGCTACTTTTGCAGCTAGAGGCAATGGAACTCCGCCTTGGAGCTATAGCTGGAATTTTGGCGGCGGCGCTACGCCAAATACCAGCAAATCAGCAAGCCCGACAGCAACACTGGGCGCGGCGGGAAGCTATCTCGCTTCACTAGTTGTTACCAACGCTTACGGCAGCGACACTTTTGAATTCGCTCTGACTGTGACTGGTAATGGCAACCCGCCAGTGATAGGAAGTGTGTCGCCACAAGAAGGAATCACTGGCACTAATGTAACCTTCACCTCTGATGTCACCGGAGCTGCGCCATTTAGCTACAGTTGGAACTTTGGAGGCGGCGCTACGCCAAACACAAGCTCGGCAGCAAGCCCGACAGTTACGCTAGGCGCGCCGGGAAGCTATTCAGCATCGCTCACTGTGACCAACGCTGATGGCAGTGACACCTATGGCTTTCCTGTCACTGTGACTATCAGCGGCAACCCGCCAGTGATAGGAAGTGTGTCACCAACAGAAGGAATCACAGCCACTAATGCAACCTTCACTGCTCTCGTCGCAGGGACGTCACCATTTACCTACAGTTGGAACTTTGGTGGCGGCGCTACGCCAAATACAAGCGATGCAGCAAGCCCAACAGTTACGCTAGGCGCGCCGGGAAGCTACCTTGCCTCACTAGTAGTTACCAATGGTTACGGCAATGATACTTACGGCTTTCTTATCACCGTGACTAGCGCAGGCGTGCCGCCATTGATAGACGGGTTATCGCCTGAAGAGGGAATCACTGGGACTCTAACTACTTTCGCTGCCAGCATTTCAGGCACTCCACCATATAGCTACAGTTGGAACTTTGGCGGCGGCGCTACACCAAATACAAGCGTTGCAGCAAGCCCGACAGTCACGATGGGCGCAGTCGGCAGCTATACCGCGTCGCTGTCCGTCACAAGCGCTTATGGCAGCGATACTTTTGAATTTGAGCTAGTTGTGACGCAGAACGGTAACCCGCCAGTGATAGGCGGAGTGTCGCCGCCTGAAGGGATCGCCGACAGCTTTGTTACCTTTAGGGCTATGCTTTCTGGCTCTTCGCCATTTGGCTACAGCTGGAACTTTGGCGGCGGCGCTACGCCAAATACCAGCGCGGATGCAAGCCCGACAGTCACGCTAGGCGCGCCGGGAAATTACTCTGCATCATTAACTGTAACCAACGCCTTTGGCAGCGACACTTATAACTTCACTCTGACTGCAACTGAAAGCGGCAGGCCGCCGATAGTCAGCGGAGTAATACCTGCTCAAGGCGTAAGTGGAACTCGGACGACATTTTCCGCTAATGTAACCGGAACCTCTCCCCTGAGCTACATCTGGAACTTTGGAAACGGCGCTGTTCCAAATACAAGCAAGAAGTCAAATCCAAAGGTGAAGCTGAAATCACCTAAGAGCTATTCCGCTTTTGTTACCGTGACCAATACTTTTGGCTCCGATACATTTTACTTCACGCTCTTGGTTGTCCCTTAAGGTTGAGTAATGCCTTTAGAGAAGTGACTCGATGCTTATATAGCCTTGTATAGAAGTTGGCTTGGCGCTGATGTAAAGAATGACCATTGCCAAGCTAATAAGCGCAGTGAAAGAAGTTCACGCTGTAATCGTGGAGCGAAGCTCCATAAGGCTCGCCGCGCCGCATTCCATAACCAGCGATGGGAGTTCGGCAAGGATACGCTGCGGGAGCTGGGGGTCGTGGAACAGCATCGTACCAAGCTCTACCGCAACCGCCCCGGCGCGGATAAGCTCAATGACATCCCTGGCGCAAGACGCGCCGCCAGAAGCTATTACTGGAAGCTCGGGGACTGCTTGCGACACCTGCCAGACGTTGTAGAGCGTGATTGGCTTCAAGACGGGGCCGGAGAGACCACCCGACATGCGCGACAGCTTGCTCTTGCCAGTTCGCCAGTCAATCGCCATCCCAGGGTGCGTGTTGCTCACCGTCACGCCGTCCATTCCCGCAGCATGAGCAGCTTCGGCATAAGGGATGAGGCATCCTGCCGATGGGGAGAGCTTAGGTATGAGAGGTAGAGAGGTTTCGCTTCGCAGCAGGTTACACAGGTTCTTGAAAAGCGGTACGTTAGTGGCGAACATCAACCCATTATCAACGTTCGGGCACGACATGTTTACCTCAAAGCCGAGTAGGCCGGGTTCTTTTGCCAGCCGCTTCACGACCGATGCATAATCCCGTTCGCTATGCCCCGCCACATTCACTAGGATTGCAGCGCCTCTCTCGCGCAGCTTTGGCAGCACTTCTTTGATGAACGCTTCAACGCCGGGGTTTTGCAGGCCGATTGCATTTAGCATTCCGCCAGGCGTTTCGCAGATTCTCACCGGAGGGTTACCCGAGCGCGGCTCAACGGTAATCGCCTTAGTGACAATCGCGCCGACAATGGAAAGATCAAAGAAGTCCGTAAACGGCTCGCCGAAAGACGCGCAGCCTGAAGCCAGCAGAAGCGGGTTCTTGAACGCCAGGTTGCCGGCGGACATCTGTTGCGAAATGAACTCTGAAATCATCTCAAGTTATTATAGGCTATTCGCTGGTTTTAACTAGCACTTATGTTCGGTTACGTGTATGTGAAATACGTCACTAGCAAATACGGTCCATCTGAACAAAGCAGAAGCCGGTGGTTTGGGATATAAAAATAAGGTGTAGGATATCAGGATTATCCTGATGATTTACCCCTTTCAAACCGCTTGTTTCGGCGTTATAATGCTCAGTGGCTGAGTGGCTTGCAGCCTTTTAGTGGCAAGCGCTTAGCCGTTGTATTGTGAAATCTATCACGAATTACTGAACATAATAACTGGAGGACTGTCAGATGGCTGAAGAGCTAAATCCGCGGTTAGTAGCCCAACAGCAGCTAGACTTGGCTGCAAAGCTGCTTAACCTTGACCAAGGGATGCACGCGTGGTTGCGCGAGCCTGCGGTCGTGATGAAAGTATGGGTGCCCACTAAGATGGATGACGGCACCATCAAGGTTTTCCCAGCCTGGCGTTCACAGCACAACGCGATGCGCGGCCCGACGAAGGGCGGCGTGCGATTCCACCCCGATGTTTGCGAAGACGAGGTAATCGCGCTTTCAATGTGGATGACCTGGAAGTGTGCGCTAGTCAACGTCCCCTTCGGCGGCGCGAAAGGCGGTATTTGCTGCAACCCCGTTGAAATGAGTATCGGCGAGCTTGAGCGCCTCACCCGCCGGTTCACTTTCATGATCAGCCCCATCATCGGACCAGAAAAAGACATACCGGCGCCTGATGTTTACACCAACCCGCAGACTATGGCCTGGATGATGGACACTTACAGCGTCTTGAAGGGTTACACCGTCCCCGGCGTCGTCACAGGCAAGCCGATTGACATCGGAGGATCTGAAGGGCGCGTTGAGGCAACCGGTCGTGGCGCAGCGCTCACTGTGCGTGAAGCGCTGAAAACGCTGGGTATGGACCCAACAAAGTCAACCGCTGCAGTGCAGGGCTTCGGGAATGTGGGATCCAACGCCGCAAAACTCATGCACGACATGGGCATCAAAGTCACTGTCGTCAGCGACGTAAGCGGGGGGATTAAGAACCTTGACGGGCTAGATATACCAGCGCTCATCAAGCATGTGCACGACACCGGTTTCGTCAAGAACTTCCCTGGCACAAAGCCGGTCAGCAACGATGAATTGCTGGGCAGCGACGTTGATATCCTCCTCCCTGCAGCACTGGAGAACCAGATTACCAGCAGAAACGCCGCCAACGTCAAGGCGAAAATCATCAGTGAAGGCGCAAACGGCCCAACTTCTCCGGAAGCTGACAGGATTCTCTTTGAGAAGGGAGTCTTTATGGTGCCTGACATTCTAGCGAACGCCGGCGGCGTCACAGTTTCATACTTTGAGTGGGTTCAGGACCTTTACAACTTCCGCTGGGACGAGGAGAGGGTCAACTCAGAGTTGGAGAAAGTCATCGTAAACGCGTTTGAAGACGTGATTAAAACGGCTAGCGAAAAGAAGGTCCACAACAGGACCGCTGCATACCTTCTCGCAGTCGCACGCGTCGCGCGCGCAGGAACCATGCGCGGCCTGTTCCCGTAAGCAAGCGAGCGTGGGGCGAACGCCCCGGTTCGCGCAAAGGCAGCAATCACGAAAGAGCCGGCGGGTAACCCGCCGGCTCTTTGCTGTTCATTGCGAGGATGCGAGCTTAGACTACGCCCTGGTCAAGCATCGATTTGGCGACCTTAATAAAGCCGGCGATGTTCGCGCCATTGACGTAGTTGCCTGGAGTCCCGTATTCAGCAGCGGTTTCTACGCAGGTCTTGTGGATTGAAATCATAATGTTCTGGAGCTTCTTGTCCACTTCCTCGCGCGACCAGGAAGTATGCCCTGCGTTCTGCGCCATTTCAAGGCCGCTGGTAGAGACCCCGCCCGCATTGGCAGCCTTGCCCGGCCCGTAGAGAATCTTGCTCTGGATGAAGTGCTCAACCCCTTCGGGAACAGTTGGCATGTTCGCGCCTTCGCTGACGACATACACGCCGTTCTTGACTAGCGCCTTCGCGTCATCCGCGGAGACTTCGTTTTGGGTAGCGCTGGGGAATGCGCACTGCGCGCCAGTAACATTCCACACGCCAACGCCTTCATGGAATTCAACGCCCTTGAATTTCGTCGCGTAATCCCTGATGCGGCCGCGCTTGACGTTCTTGAGATCCATCACGTAATCCAGCTTGCCCGCGTCAATGCCGTCGCGGTCAACGATGAAGCCGTCGGAGTCGGACAATGTGATGCACTTGCCTCCAAGATCGTTCACCTTCTGCACAGTGAACTGTGCGACGTTGCCGGAGCCAGACACGAGGCAAACCTTATCTTTGATGCTCTCGCCACGGGTCTTCAGCATTTCATCCGCGAAGTACACTGCGCCATAGCCAGTCGCCTCCGGGCGGATGAGGCTGCCGCCCCAGTTGATGCCCTTTCCCGTCAGCACACCCTCAAAACGGTTGACGATGCGCTTGTACTGGCCAAACATGTAGCCGATTTCACGCCCGCCTACGCCGATGTCGCCGGCGGGGACGTCGGTTCGCTCGCCGATGTGGCGGTAGAGTTCGGTCATCAGGCTCTGGCAAAAGCGCATAACTTCGCCGTTAGACTTACCCTTGGGATCAAAGTCGGAGCCGCCCTTGCCACCGCCAATTGGAATGGTTGTGAGCGCGTTCTTGAAAACTTGCTCAAATCCCAGGAACTTGAGGATGCCGAGATTAACTGAGGGATGGAAGCGCATTCCGCCCTTGTAGGGGCCGATGGCGCTGTTGAACTCAACACGAAAGCCTTTGTTGACCTGCGGCTGGCCTTTGTCGTCAACCCATGGAATCCGGAACAAAATGACCCGCTCGGGTTCCACGATGCGGTCAATGACCTTCTCTTCCTTGTAGACGGGATGACGGTCAAGCACCAGGGCTAAGGATTCAACAACTTCCCTAACAGCCTGGTGAAATTCTCTCTCTCCTGGATTTTTAGCTATAACGCCTTCCATGAAGGCATCAACCCACTGTGACATCAGCGTACCCTCCAATCGTTAGTGTGCTTGATTAGGATATGAAAGCCCTGTCGAAGTGCGGCGGGGCAATTTAGTCTAGCACACACTATTCCAAAACGCTATTACCTTTCCCTGATAACAGCGCATTACACAAGAAAAATGAACTGGATTGGCGCGGGAATGGTTAACCAACAAGTAGTATAGCTTTCTCAATGCGCCTTGCCACTTCCTCGGTTTTGAGGATAGAAAGCACAAAGTAGATGCTAACGCCTTCTTCATACCCGGTAAGGATTAAGCGCAGTGGATGCAAGAGGTCGCGCTTGGACGCGGACTGCGCCCCTTTGATAAACTCGTCTGTTAACGCTTTAGCTGAAACCTGGTTTCCTGCGATGAGTGATTCACCCTGGCCTCGCCAAAACACGGCAAAATCGCCCAACAGCTTCGCGCTTGCGCTATCCGGCACAGCCGGCGGAGCAAATGAGGCGCTAACAAATGCGAACATCTTAGGCGCAGCCGAGAAGAACGCGCCGCTGCTTTGTATCTCGCCATACAGCTTTTCACACAGGGCGTCGCCTTCCAGGCTGGACGCCGATTCATCTTGCAGCCCGCCTATAAATTGCAGGAAGCGCACGCGCACGCTTTCGTAGCTGGAACATCGCAGGTGTTCGCGGTGGAAGTATGCGAGGCGCTCAAAGTCAAACACCGACGGGCTGCGGGAGAGCCGCTGCACGCTGAACTCGTCAATGAGTTCGTGCAGAGTGAACACTTCGCGCGTACCGCTCGGATGCCAGCCCAGCATCGCGAGCGCATTGGTAATCGCCGAAGGCAATACCCCAAGCTCAACAAACTCGCGGATTGTGACGGCGCCGGCGCGCTTGCTAAGCTTATGCTTCTGCGCGTCAAGGATGAGCGGAAGGTGCGCACAGGGAATCTTGGAGTAGCCCAGCGCTTCGCGTAGAAGGACGTGGCGGGCGGTGTTCGTGATGTGCTCCGAACCGCGCACTACGAGCGAGATGCGCATCGCCTCGTCGTCCACCACGTTAGGCAGGTCAAAGGTGAAGTCGCCAGTGCTTTTGCGAAAAATAAAGTCTTCCAGCGCGGATACCGCCATCTTAATCTCGCCGTGAAGAATGTCTTCCAGCACGATTTGGCCGCTTTCGGGCAAGCGGAAGCGCAGCACGCACTTCTCGCCATCCGCCTCGCGCTTAGCCGCACCATCTTGCGGGATGCCGCTGCACTTGCCATCATACCTGGGCGGGCGCTTCTTTTCGCGCTGCGAGCGCTTCAGCTCATCAAGGCGTTCGGTCGTGCAAAAGCAGCGGTATGCGCGGCCTTCATTAAGCAGCTTATCCGCCGCGCCGCGGTAAAGCTCGGAGCGCAGTGATTGGAAATACGGTTCGTATTTGCCGCCAACGCCAGGGCCTTCGTCCCAGATGATATCCAGCATCGCGAGCGCCGCTTCTATTTCTTCAACGAAGGCGCGCTTGCTGCGGGCGCGGTCGGTGTCTTCAATGCGCAGGATGAACGTGCCGCCGTATTTGCGGGCAATGAGGTAATTGAACAGCGCCGTTCGCAGGTTGCCGACATGCAGCCGCCCCGAGGGGCTGGGCGCGAAGCGCAAGCGCGGCTTGGCTGGAAGTGCGAGCACGCGATGATTATAGCTTGCCAGGCGAAGACTGGGCCTGCAACCTGTGAAACATGTGAAACACCGAATAAGTTCATAGATAGTGTCGCAGGGGGGAGTCCATCAGGATAGGGATGACAACAACCATCCTAAGGAGGACTCCCCA
>JBBIJQ010000028.1:0-9321 GCA_037445915.1 Planctomycetales bacterium
GGATCCCACAGCACTTCAAATTTTGGCAGCATCGCTTCGTCCCACTTCGCCAGGGTGAAGCCGTCTTTGCCCTTGTCGTTGAAGTTCACCGATACGACGCGCAGGTTCGCCCGGGGATTCTCCTCCGCCCACTTAGCAAGCGCGTTCATATGCCGCACCTCAAGCTTGCACAACGGGCAGTCCGTCGTCCAGAGCATCATCACGACGTTTTGCTTGAAAACAAGGTCGGTGAAGCTGATGCGCTTAGGGTTGCCATAACGCTTTGGAAGGTCAAACGCGAAAGGGCTCTTATTTATAGCCTCGCGCGTGATTATCGGCTGCGGGCTTCCGGCGGCGCGCGCATAGGTGGCGGCAATGCAGGCGGCGAGCTGTCCCAGCGCGCAAGCAGCAACCAGCGCCGCGCATAGTTTTATGCGTATCGTCATTATCAATTCACTGAACCACGATATCCACTTTCCACGAGGCGAGAGTCGGAAGGTCTTGCATCGCCATCAGCAGCGCGTCCTCGCCAGTGTCGCGGTAATAGCCTTTGCGCAAGCCGACTTGCTTGAACCCAAGCTTCTTGTAGAGGTTTATCGCGGCAAGGTTGTTCACGCGCACTTCAAGGATGATGTAAGCAATGCCCTCAGCGAGCGCTGCGCCCGCAGTGTAAACAATCAGCGCCTCGGCGACTCCGCGCCCGCGCGTCTCGCGCTTGGTGGCGATGGTGCCAATATGGCATTCGTCTTGAACAAACCAATTGCCGATGTATCCGACGACTTGCCCTTCCGGCCCGCCGTCCAGCGCAACAAAAAACCGCGAGCTTTCAACCTGCGTTATATCCTGCTCGTAGATGTGCCTGGGCCAGGGCGTGGGGAATGAGTACATCTCAATCTCCATTACGCTGTCTAGGTCGCAAGCGGCCATTTTGCGGATATACAACGGCATCCTAGTTGATTATAACGCAGCATCCCGCCTGCGTGGGTTATAACGGCAAACCTGCGTCGCCGAGTATTTTACGCAGCTTTACAAGGGCTTGCCTTTGCAGGCGGCTGACATTCATCTGTGAAGTTCCCAGCTTTAGCGCTACCTCGCTTTGCGGCAGGCTCTCCCAGAACCGCAAGCGAATAACCTCAGCCTCATTCTCGCTGAGGAACGCCAGTATGTGCTCCCAATAAATGCCGCTGTCCATCTCTTGGAGGCCGGGCGAAAGCCCCGGTTGCGTGAAGCCGCCTTCCGGCAGCGCGTCGTCAAGGATGTTCATCGGGTGGTATGCGCTGCCAAGCTCCATAGCTTCAAAGACGCTTTCTTCGCTAATGCCAGCTTCCTGGGCGATTTGCGCAGGAGTGGGGGAGCAGCCAAGCTTGAGGGCAAGTGAGCTTTCAATGGCGAAGACCTTGAGGCTTAGCTCTTTCATCTGGCGCGGTACCGAGACCGACCAGCTCTTGTCGCGGAAGTAGCGCTGGATTTCGCCGCGGATGGTTTGGTAGGCAAAGGTAGAGAAGCGCCATCCCCGGTCAACGTCGTAGCGCCTGATGGCGTGGACCAGGCCTATCATCCCGACTTGGACAAGGTCTTCAAAACCTTCGCGTCCGGAGGAGAACTTGTGAACTATGTGGTAAACGAGGTTCTCGTACTGTTTGAGAATGCGGTTAACCGTCTCTTCGGACGGGTTATTGCGGAATTCCTCAAAGAGGGCGCGTTCTTCCGTCGCGCTTAGCGAACTTGCAGCGGCAGATTCGCCGCCAGCATCATCCTGGTCAGGTGCTTCACGCCTCTTCGGCATAAGAGCATTTTACGCTAAATAGCAAGCCGCTGCTCAGTCCCGGTATAGGTGCTTCCTGCGGTCTACGAGGTCAAAGCGCAGGCGGATGCCCGCATCGGGGTCACCCACCGTAATCTCGTCGGCAACCTTCTCCAGGAGATGCAGAATCGGCTCGCTGTGGAGCTTGCTGAAAGTATGCGATGGGTCGGTAATGCGGACCGTGAGGGTTTCAGGTGTCTCGCTCCAGCGCACCGTAATCTGGCCTTGCATTTTGCGGCACTTATCAACCACGGCAAGGAACACTTCGCCGACAGAAAGCTTTAAATCCTCAATCTCGTCTATTGAGAATCCAAGCCTGTTCGCAAGCCCTGATACCAGCAGGCGCAAGGGGCTAGCCATGAGTTCGTCAGGAGGGAGGTGGACTTCCACATTCGCAAGTTTTAGTTTCGTATCCATAATCACCGCCGGATAAATGCGTTCACACAGATTTTACCCAACTGAGGCGGTGGTCAATCAGGCTGGCTAGGGCTTGAAGCGCTGCTCAGCCCGGCATATGCCCGCACTAGCAGGTAGCCTGTGAGCGGTCCAAGCGTGTTGGCAAGGAGGTCCCAGAAGTTACAGCTCCTGCTGGGTATGGCTAGCTGCATAAGCTCTGTAAGCGCGCCAAAGGCGACTACAGGCCAGATTACCCTTGCGTAAGTTGAGAACTCGCTTGCGGGAGCGCGCTTCAAGCCGAGAAAGAACGCCGCGCCGATGATGGTAAAGCCGAGGAAGTGCCTGAGCGTATCAAACCAGTAATCCCAGAAAAAGAACGAGACAGTGGACATGTGCTTGCCCGCCTGCATCTGGAGCGAAAGCGCCAGCACCATCCCCATAACCGCCACCGCTAGAAGCAGCGGGCGCGCCGGCTTCATCATTCCGCGCCCTCTTGGGCTGCCGCTTCCCCTTGCCGCAGGTTGGCGAAGAACTTGTTTACAAGCTCGCATGCTTCATCCATTCGCAGGCCGCCGCGAAAGGTAATCTTGCGAAAGCGATCATGCTTCATCAAAGAAAAGCGCGACTTAAGCGCGCCAAATTTAGGTTCAGGTGCGCCATAATACACGTGTGATACGCGCGCGATGAGTATCGCTCCCAGGCACATCAGGCATGGTTCCAGCGTGACGAACAGCCGTGCATTCTCTAGCCGGAAGTCCATTGCATTTTGGGCGGCCTGCCGTAAAGCGACAATCTCCGCATGCGCAGTCGGGTCGTGGTCCTGCCGCGTGCGGTTCGCACCGCGCCCGATGACATGCCCATCAAGCTCAATGACGCACCCAACGGGGACTTCCCCCGCTTCGCCGGCCTCGCGCGCGATGTCCAAAGCCTGCCCCATCAGCTCAAATTCCCTGTTCGCGTCCATAGTGAGATTATACACTCTTCCCGTAGTGTTAGAATCAGGAAGTGTTATTCTATGACAGGGCTGACGCAGGCAAGAAGCTTGCGGTGAAGTTGCAGGGCGAAGCCTCTGGCTGGCCTAACCCGTTGATACTCGCGCTTCCCCGTGGCGGCATAACCGTAGGCGCGGAAGTTGCGCGCAAGCTGAGAATCCCACTAAGTGTATTCATAGTGCGCAAGCTGGGCGCGCCCGGCAACCCCGAATTCGCCATCGGCGCTATCGCCGAAGGGGGCGCACTGGTGCTTTCATCCGGCTGGAACGCCGACGGACCCCATGTACAGGAGGCCATTCGGCGCGAAAGCGAGCGCATTGCGAGTTACGCTACCCTCTACCGTGGCGGCGCGCCCCTGCCTCTTCTCGGCGGGAGGACGCTCGTGCTGGTTGACGATGGCGCGGCGACCGGGGCGACTCTGAAAGTTGCGCTGAAAGTTCTGCGCTCATTAGATGCGCCGCCTGCGAAACTCATTGCCGCATTACCTGTTGCGCCACCGCGAACGGTGAAGGAGTTGCGAGCGCTGGCGGATGAAGTCGTGGTGCTGCATGCGCCGCCGGAGTTCTATGCAGTGTCGCAGTTTTATAGCGATTTTGCCGATTCGCCGGATGATGTTTTGCGCGGCTTGGTGGAAGAAATGAGCCTGATTGAAGGCGGCGGCGCTAAGTGATCGGGCAGACGAACATCAGCCCCTTGTCCAACTTCTTGATCTCTACGTCGGGCAGCTTGGCCTTAATCAACTTTAGCGCCTCGCGCGGGAGCTGGCGCTCAAGTGGCGGTATTTCGTCTGATGCGTCAAGGAAATGCTCCTCGGCAAGGAACAAATTGGCGTCGTGCATGGTGAGGTTGAACTTCTTCGGCTGAAAATCAACGCAAATGAATAGGCGCGGCGCGAGCGCAGACTCCCTCTTGCGCGCAAGGAGCGCTAGCGCAGTCTCCTCAAGTAGTGAAGATAGGCGTAAAAGCGTGGATGTCATAAGCCCGATTGTCTTCCCAAGCCGGCCTGCCTTGTGGATAAGCTGGAGCGTCTGGTCCATGTTCTCCACAAAATGGCTCACTGTCGGGTGCGCGGTATAGGAAAGGCTGAGGAAAACTTCATCGTCCGCCGAGCGGAATCCCAATCGCTGCTTGCGCAGGTTCCACAGGACGAACTGGTGGAAGGCCGAGTGCGGGAGGTGGCGGAAACGGCTTATGAGTAGCTGCAAGTCCTGGTCTGTGAATACTGGCTGGTCGGGGTACTCGCTCAGGATGCCGTCGGTATAAAAGATAAGCTTGTCGCCCGGGGAGAGCTTTAACCACTGGCGGCTGACTACGGCTGCCTTGTCCATCTCAAACAGCCCGATTGGCGGGATGCTGTGCTCAAGCGCATACATTGTCCCGCTGCTGTGCTGGATGAACATCGGGCGGGTGTGGGCGCAGTTAATGTATTCCAGGCTGCCGGTTGCGTTATGGAGCCGCGCAGTGAAGAAAGTCGCGTAGTAGCCAAGCTCGCGGAAGTTGTGGTTCCAAAACTCGTTAAGGCCATTCACCAGAGATTCAATTGTCGGCGTTTGCGCGAGGATGTTGTCAAGGAACGAGAAAGAGCTTGTGGAAATGAGCGCAGAGCTTATGCCGTGCCCGCTTACGTCGCCGACGATGATGTATGAGTAATCTCCCTGAAGCTTGAGTAGTACAATGTCCCCGCCTATGCTGTTGTGCGCGCGGAAGTAGAGCGTCGCGTCAAGGTTGGGAGAGACGAAATCCGAGGGAATGTTCATGTGCAGTATTTGCTCGGAGATGTGCAGGTCCTGCTCCATCTGTGACTGGTAAGCCTCAAGCTGCTGCGAGTAGTTCTTGAGAATTTCGTAGTCGCGCGCGCGCATAATCGCGCTCGCAAGCTCGTTAGCCAGCGTGTTTAGCGACTCCAAATCAAACTCGTCAAAGCTGTCTGGCCGGTCCGCCTGCACGTCAAGCACGCCCAGCACATTATCGCCTTGCATTATCGGGACGGCTACCTCAGATAGAGCCTCAATTCGGTTGGGAATCTCCGGCAAATACCAAGGGTCTTCGCGGATGTCGCGGGCGTAGTATGTGCGGTGCGACTTATATGCGTAGCCCACACAACCCTCATCTGGATTTACGGCAAGCGGGAGCGGGATTTCGTTCTCAATGCTTCCAGCCACAGCCCGCAGGTCCAGCCTGTCTTTCTCCTGGTCGTAGATGAAGATGTAGACGTTGTAGTAAAGGAAGTAGTCCTTAAGCAGCCGGGCAGTGGATGCCAGCAAATCGTCAAGGTTAAGGCTCATTAGCGCCTTTTCTGTGATTTGCTGGAGCAGCCGCATCTGCAATAAACGCTTGTCTTCCGAGTGGCGGTTGCTCACTGAAGCATAGGCAAGCGCAATGATGGAGAGGCACTTCTCAATAAAGCGAAGAGAAGAGTCTTCAACCGCAGGCTCGTTGGAAACGAAGGAAAACGCGCCAAGCAGCAGCGTGCCTTGCAATAGGGGAGCGACATAAACCGTCTCAGCTTCGTTTCGGATTATGTCCGCGTTCCCGGCGTAACGGCGCATTTCCTCCGCCGGGAATGAGCGGACGCGGCGCGTTACGCTGGCTACAAGCTTTTTCCCGGGGTCTTTGCTGACGTCAAGTTGAAAACCGATGTAGTTGTTAGGGGAGTAGTTGCCTACTAAGTATGAAACTTGCAGATAGCCGTCAGGCGCGTTGTAAACCCAGAAACAGCCTGATACCGCGCCAAGCCGCACCCTTGCAACCTCGAACAAGAGGTCAAAGACTGCTTTAATCTCCTGCGTCTTATTAAGGGTGCGCAGTACTACGTCCAGGAACGTTGAAAGTTCCGTAGCCATCCTCTCCCGAGGCATTATCCCTCCAACTGCGTTTGATTCTAACATACTACACGCAAACGCCGCATTCTTCCGTTCAGGGCTAAGATAGCTTAGAATAAGGCTGATGAGGCTCATGCTTCTTGCGCTGTGCGCAGTGCTTGCGTCCTTTACGCTGAAGGCGCAGGCGGCGGGCACATACTATGTCCAGGAAGACTTCACATCCGCTTCCGGCGCGCTTTTCCAAGGCAATGTAGGCGATGCGGTTTTCGCTTACCATCCCGAGGGCGGCTATTACGAGATTGATAACCTTAAAGGCAAAAGCGGCACACTTGCCGCGCTAACCGATTCTTTTACCGCCTACGAGCTTTCAGCAGACTTGGAGTTTTATCAGGCGAACATCAAGGCCAACGCCTACGCCGGCCTCATTTACAACTACCAGGAAGACCCGGAAGGCAAAGCATCCTTCTACCTTTTCGCAGTGTTTCCCGATGGCTACTATTGCGTATGGTCTGTTGGCAAAGACAGCCGCCGCCGATATGTGCAGAACCTTAAAGCGACCTCGCTTGTGAATCCCGCTGGCCGCAACTCACTGAAGGTAAAGGCGGCCGCCAGCCGCTTTGAGGTTTCCCTGAACGGGATGCTCTTGGCGCGATTCAATGACTATGCGCTGGGGCAGGGCGGAGTGGGCGTATTCGCCTCGGCGGGAACCCGCACGCGCTTCCGCGCCTTTCGCTGGAGCGTGGACGAGTCGCAATACATGCGCAAGATGGAACAAGGCGGCGCATTCGCTTTCGTCAAAGAACAGGGGCTGCCTTACGCTTTTTCTGACGATTTCAAGGAGCATTCCTGGCTTGAAGGGGTTTCCGGTCGGGCAACCTTCAAGCACGAAAGCCGCCGCTACATCATAGACAACATGCGTGGCGAAACAATGGCTGTGAGTTACCGCACCGAGCCGGTGGTCAAGGCTGGGATGGTATCTGCGGTGGTAGCAAGTTCGGAAGGCGAAGCTGGCAACGGCTACGGAATTGCATTTTGCTTTACGCTGCAGGACAACCAGCCCTACTATTATGCGTTTATCATAGCGCGCGACGGGACCTACAAGCTGTTCAGGAATGAAGGCGGAGTTGCGCAGCAACTCACCGACTGGCTGAAGTTTCCCTTCGCCGTGGACTTCGGCCGCCCGCAGCTCCTAGGCGCATCTTTCGTGCGCGATGATTTTGGGATGAAGATATTCGTGGGCTTGAACGGGCAAATGCTTGACGAGGTCATTGACCCCAGCCCTCTGGACTTCGGCGGCTTTGCCCTCATCGCCGCCCCGCAAGTTCTTATCCAAGTTAGCGGCGTGAATGTCGTTTCATTTGAGGGAAAAGAGCAGGAAGCGCTGGAAGCCCTTACCGGCGCGCTGAAGGAGAAGGAATAATGCGCACTGCACTTATCGCACTACTGACGCTCGTGACGCTTTTTGCACACGTTTCACTCGCCCTTTCCAAAGGCCTCACGAGCGGCGCCGAGAAGCTGCTCATGCCCGAAGAACTCGGCCCGCAGGATGGTCAGCCCGCGCCTGTGCGCGTGAACGTGGACACCAACAAGGGTAGCTTTGTCCTGGAGATATACCCCGGCATCGCGCCACTGTCCGCAGCGAATTTTCTGCGCCTCGTCAACGCCGGGTATTATGACGGCATCGTGGTTCACCGCGTCGTTGACGGCTTCGTGATGCAGGCGGGCCAACCCAATGAAAAGCAAAAAGACAAGGAGAAGCTGGACATTGCGTTCAAGGACGAAGTGAACTACGTGCGCCACCTCCCCGGCACTATTTCCTTCGCCAAGCTCTACGACACCGACAAGAAGATATACATCCCCGATTCCGCGGGCGCGCAGTTCTTCATCAACCTCGGCGACAACAAGCGCCTGGACGAGAACTTCACCGTCTTCGGCAAGGTTGTTTGGGGTATGGACGTGGTTGCGAAAATCAAGATGGGCGACGTCATCACCCGCGCCTACACGATAACAGGCTTCTAATGGAAACACCGCAGCCAAGCAAACAGTCGCAGCTTGTGGCAATCCTCTTCCGCGCCGGGCGCGTCGTCCTCGCGGAGAAGCTTGCCGAACACCTATCCCTCGCGCCGCACGAGCTTTCGCTGCTCGCGGAAGAAACAAGCGCGCAGCTTGCGCCGTTCGGCCTGCAGATAACATTCGCCGCCGGCGGCTACCGCCTGACCACGGGCGCTGATTCATACGACGCCGTGCGCGAGTTCTTCACCGAGATGCGCGACAGCGGGCTTTCATCGCAGGCGCTGGAAGTGCTGGCGCTGGTTGCATACCGCCAGCCTGTAACGCGCACCGATATTGAACAGGTGCGGCAGGTGAACTCCGAAAGCACGCTGCATTCGCTGTTGCAGCGCAGGCTCGTCAAGGTGAAAGGGCGCAGCGACCTGCCCGGCCGCCCCTTTGAGTATGTGACGACCGACCGCTTCCTTGAGGTCTTCGGCCTCGGCTCGCTTGACGACCTGCCCAAGGTGGATTTGGAGCTCCCACAGCAGCCGCTTCAGCCTGAGCCTTAAGCTCCGCTGCGCTCGGCGGCTATCATTGAGACCTTGATCTCAATGCCGTCGCGCATAATGTGCATGTCAACGCGGTCGCCGGGCTTGATGGTGCGCAGTATTGCAGTGTAAGACTCCAGGCCATCAACGTTCATCCCGTTCACGAGAATGATGATGTCGCCCACGTCCAGCCCCGCCTTCTCAGCCGGGCTCCCGGGCACGACGCCCGAAAGCTGCACGCCTTCAACGTCCGCGCTAAAGTCGGGGATGGTGCCGATGAATGCGCGCGTGCCGCCCATCGCCATTCCCGCAGGCGGTCCCATCTCAACTCGGCCGTAGCTCTCAGGCGCGCCCATCGTGTCAAGCGCATTCCACAGGAAGCTCGTGAGGCGCATCATCGCGAAGTAATCCAGCTTATCCGCCGTGTCGGTCATCTCGTCGTAATGCTCGGTTGACCCGCCGAACAGGAAAATGAACGGCCTGCCCATTTCGTAAAACACGAAGTGGTCGCTTGCCTGCCATCCTTGCATCATCGGCTTGAGCGTAATGTCTGCTTCACCGGCCATTGCGGAGAGTTGCGCCCATGTTTCGTCTTCCTTGCCGTCCTCTGGCGCGGCGGATACTGCCGTAAGCAGCGTGTCGTTATTGAACACGCCGACCATGTCCATATTCACGCTGAATGCCTTGTCCAGCGGCAGCAGCCCACTCTGAGCAAGTGCTCTTGCGCCCTGTAAGCCGATTTCTTCGCCGTCAAACTCGACCGCCTGGAGTATGCCGGGGCGCTGCAC
>JBBIJQ010000028.1:9331-11998 GCA_037445915.1 Planctomycetales bacterium
ATTTCTTCGCCGTCAAAGAAGGCAAAGACGACAGGGTAGGGCAGCCGCTGCCCAAGCAGCGAACACCTTCTTGCGAGCGCTAGTGCCACCGCAACGCCGCTCGCGTTGTCATTCGCGCCGGGGTGGTAGCCAACTTTTCTGCCGTCCTCTAACAACGCGCCTAGGTGGTCGTAATGCGCGCTGACGAGATAGAAGCCTTCATTCAAATCACGGCGCTCAGTGCCCGGAAGCCACGCGAGGACATTGCGCCCGATGGTGGTTTTCACGTTCCCAGCCGCAGCCTTTTGGTACAAGCTCACATACTGGAAGTAATCGGGCCGCAGCGAGCCCGGCGCGCTCCTTCCAACGGGATACATCCCAATCCCCTGCAATTCGCCCGCGATGTAATACGACGCAAGCTTGCCCCCGATGCTGCCTGCGGCGCGGCCGCCGAGCGCAGGCGATGCAAGCTTCTGTACTGCGCGCAGCAAGTACTCTTCTTCTTCCATCACTGCGAAGCTGGGGAGCGCGGCGGCTGTGACGAATGCGGCGATAATGGCTGATATCAAAATTGGACGCATTTGATGTCTCTTATCGGTAAACAAGAACGTAAGGAATTAAGTATGAAAGCAGCGTCAGCGCCGCGCCTGCGAGAATGAGCCAGCCAAATATGCGGTTGCTCAGCCAGGGCGCGCGCCTCGCGGTCGGCGAGAAACGGAACAAGTCCAGCCTAAGTATCAAGATGACCCCAAAGAATATCAGCAGGTAAAGCGCCCTGGTGTCGTCAATTTTCACGCCTGCGGGCCATGGGGCCCAGCAATTGAGCCATCCCGTCGTTATACCTGTGACATAGGTGGAAAGCACGGTGCCGCCCATTAGCAGCGCAAGCCATCCCCAGCGCAGCGCAGCGTGGGCGCGGCCTGAAGTCGCCTTTTGCGCCAGATTCCCTTGCCGCCCGAAGACTATAAGCAGGGCATAGTAAGTGGCGTGCATCATGTAAATGCCGCTGCCAAGCATGAACACGAGCTGGAGCAAGACGAGCCAGAGGTTCACATTGCTGCGCCAGGTTACCGGCGGGAGCGGGCCGTTGGGCGCGGACTCGGGAATGAAAACCGAGTCGCCAAACGAATCCTGCGCTGTGACGTAGTATTCGTAAACCTGCCCTTTCTGCTGCGCCGGCAGCGCTGCTGCAAAGTAAACGCTGTTGCCGATGCGGTCCATCTGGACATGGGTGAAATCTGGCGCGCCCTTTTGGCGGTAATGCAGGTTCGCGCGGACGATGAGCGACTCCCGGTATGACCAAATCTGCGCGGATACAAGATGCCCCTGTCCGACGTTAGCGTATTTTATAGGCTTATGGATGTAACCGATGGACTCGTCAGGGTTAGTAAGGCGGAAGATAAGCGGGCTGACTGAGTTGTGCAGGGCAAGCAGGATGCAGACCGCTGCGAGAAAGACGGTCAGTGCGACAAAAAAAGCCTGGCGGTTTGAGGGCATAACCTATGAATCCTCACCGGCGTTCAAGTCCCATTCTACCAGCTTAGCCCTGGCGTGAGAAGCCCAGTAACCTGCCGGCTCAAGCTCTACATAGAGCTTAACTGTGCCGGCTGCCAACTTGCGAAGCCCCATTCCGTCATATGCCAACCCAAGCATGAAAATGCCACCCCGGTAACCGGGGTCTGCCAGCATCTCTTTCAAGATGCCCTCAGCGGCCTCTTCCGGCTTTCCGCAGGCGATTAACTCCAAGAAACGCTTGCATCGCGACATGGGGAAATCTCCAGCATTCCCGGCGTTATTGGAACACAAAGGCCGGGATATGCGTCTATTATAGTATCCTACTCAAGTATGGAGCGGCATATGCGCAGGGCGATACTATTTGGGGTTTTCATTCTAGCGCTGTCGGCGTCCACGGCATCCTTCGCCACGCCCTCAGAGATTACTGGCGTTGAGACGGCGGTGTTCTCCGACCGTGAAGTCGTCGTAGTGCGGCATACTGGCGACGCATCCATCTCCCCGCGCTACCTCTTTGACTTGGATGAGGGGACGATTACCTTAACGCTCAAGAACCTGAGCCTTAAGGAGCCAAAGTTCATTCGCGCCAACCAAGCCCTGCTGGAAACAGCGCAGCTTGAGCAGGTGAAGGGGATGAACCAGACGCGCCTGACGCTCAAAGTGAAAGACCGAGCGATCATTGACCGCAGCCTCTTCCGCTGCGGGAGCTACACTAGCCATGTGTTGCTTATTGAGATATTCCCTTCGGGCGAAGGTCCAAAAGCTGAACCTCCTGTGCGAGACCTAGAGGGAATGCTGAAGAAGTCGCCGGAGGAGCGGGCGCAACGTGCGCTGCCTAAGATGCTCACCCCCAGCCAGCTTATCACGGTTGACGCCCAGCCCAAACAGGCGCTTGACTTGATGGAGAAGAAGAACTTAGTTGAGCTGGACACCAAGCTGACCATCATCTCCGAGGGCGCAGGCCTTGTCTCCAGTGAGCAGGGGCAGCGCGGCATCAAGGCGGTGCTGGACGAAGGTGCCGTAACCGAAGTTGTGTTCGTCGGCCCGAAGGACAAGGTGCAGGAGGCTAAGAGTTTCCTGCGAACGACGCGCCTGAGCCAAACTGCGCGCACGATGAGCGCTGCTGCGGAGATGTCCGTCCCGTCGGCGACGAGAACTGAAGGCACTGACAGAGAC
>JBBIJQ010000028.1:12017-12609 GCA_037445915.1 Planctomycetales bacterium
AACGCAGGAATCGCAGCCCGACCCGTTTGACCTGCGCAACCGCCTGAAAGGCCAGCTCTCGGATATCAGGGTTAACCTCCCCGCATCGGGTGGTTACAACTTCTACGGTGTGCTGATGCTGCTCTCACAGATGTCGGGGATAAGCATCATCATTGACCCTTACCTTGTTGACCCGCCGACTGGCAGCCGACGCAACAACCTGCTTGAGCCTCCCGGAAACAGCGAACAGCTCGGCGGCGAAGGCTTCCGAGGCGCGGAGGAGTTCCGCTCGGTGAACCTGCGCGGCGCGACCAACACCGTCATCGGCAACTTTGAGGATGTGCCGTTTGAGACCGCGCTTCAAATAATCCTTGAAGCGCACAACCTTGACTACCTCGTTTTCAGCACGCCTGAAAGCGACTTCAACAAGCCTGTAATCCTCGTTAGCAGCCGAGAGCGCATCCAGCAAGAGATATTCGGCGCCAACGAGGTAGACCTCTACCAGGCGCACTACGCTGACCCGCGCCAGCTCTATGAAGTGCTGGACAACCTTGACTTGCTGCCCTCACGCGAGCGCGGCTGGCACGTCTATGAGAACCCCGGCGGCGGTGGC
>JBBIJQ010000028.1:12619-24521 GCA_037445915.1 Planctomycetales bacterium
GCAACAACCAGGGCGGTGGCGGAAGCGGCAGCGGCGGTTCCGGCGGCAGCGGTGGAAGCGGTGGTAGCGGTGGCAGCGGCGGCGGTGGTGGCCCGACCGGCCCCGGTGGCGGGCGCTCAATAATGGGCTATGACGTGAACCCGCTGGAACAGCAAGCGCTGATGCTGGAGTTCAACCCCGCCACGCGCGATGACCGCATCTCTGAGCTTCTGGCGATGGCTGCGCGCGAAGGGCTTGAGTTGCTCACGGTGGACTTCTCAGGCGCAGACAGCGCAGCAAAAGGGCGCATCCTCGTCATAGTTCTTGGCGAGTAAGCGCCCTTAAGTTAGCTTTTTCAATCAGGCTTGCAGCCTACACGTAAGCTGCGAAGACTTCTTCGCCGGCATAGCGCCCTGACGCATCAAGATACTCCTCAATGCGCATAAGCTCGTTGTATTTCGCAACGCGGTCGGTGCGCGCGGGCGCGCCGGTCTTGATCTGGCCGGTGTTCATGCCCACTGCGAGGTGCGCGATGAACGTGTCCTCGGTTTCCCCGCTGCGGTGCGAAACGACGGCGTTCCATCCCGCGCGCTGCGTCATGGTTATGGCGTCCAGCGTCTCGGTGACGGTGCCGATTTGGTTCAGCTTGATGAGCACGGCGTTCGCAGTGCCGTTCTTGATGCCGTCTGCGATGCGCGTTGGGTTGGTGACGAAAATGTCGTCGCCGACGATTTGAAGCTTGCCGCCCATCTTCTCTGTGAACGCTGCGAAACCGTCCCAATCTTCTTCCGCAAACGGGTCTTCAATACTGACAATGGGGAAGTCGGCGATGAGCTTCTCGTAATACTTGGAAAGCCCCTTAGCGTCAAACGCCTTCTTCTCGCCCGCGAGAACATACTTGCCGCCCTTGAAATAGCTGCTGGCGGCGCAGTCAAGGCCGATGGCGACTTGCTTGCGCGGCTTGTATCCCGCCTTCTTGATGGCTTCAACAATCGCCTCCAGCGCTTCGGCATGGCTCTTCAAGTTTGGCGCAAATCCGCCCTCATCACCGACGTTTGTCGCCATGCCCATCTTCTTCAAGACGCCTTTGAGCGAGTGGTAAACTTCAACGCCCGCGCGCAGCGCTTCGCGGAAGCTCCCGAAGCCGTGGGGGATGACCATGAATTCCTGTATGTCCAGCGGGTTGTCCGCATGCTGGCCGCCGTTCATGATGTTCAGCATCGGCACGGGTATCACGTGCGCGTTTGCGCCGCCGAGATACTGGAACAGCGGCAGCCCGAAAGCGGCGGAAGTCGCCTGCGCGACCGCCATGGAAACGGATAGAATTGCGTTCGCGCCGAGCTTCTTCTTCATCGGCGTGCCGTCAAGCTCAATAAGTATCTGGTCAATGCCGCGCTGGTCAGGCACAGACATGCCGATGATTTCGCGGGCAATGGCGGATTCAACATTGGCGATTGCTTTCAACACGCCTTTGCCGTTGTAGCGTTTCGCGTCGCCGTCACGCAGCTCAAGCGCCTCGGCCTCGCCGGTGGATGCGCCGGAAGGTACTATGGCGCGGCCAACCGTCCCGTCGTCTAGCGCGACTTCAGTTTCAATCGTCGGGTTTCCCCGGCTGTCCAGAATTTCGCGTGCGCTGATTTCCTCAATATAGAACATCAGATACCCCCTTTCTACTTGTCACCGATATGTTTGCTGTGCCCGCGCTTCTCGCGGATTGCGCTTTGCGCCGCGGCCAGGCGCGCAATCGGGACGCGGAACGGCGAACAGCTCACGTAATCAAGCTTTGCGCGGTGGCAGAAATCAATAGACGAAGGCTCGCCGCCATGCTCGCCGCAGATGCCGACCTTCAAGTCCTTGCGTGTCATACGGCCTAGTTCAACCGCCATCGCCACAAGCTTGCCCACGCCCACCTGGTCAAGCTGCTCAAACGGGTTGGCATCGTAAATGCCCATCTCAACGTATTGGCGCAGGAACTTCTCCTCTGCGTCGTCGCGCGAAATGCCGAGCGTCATCTGCGTGAGGTCGTTGGTGCCGAAGCTAAAGAACTCCGCAATCTCCGCGATTTCGTCAGCCACGAGCGCGGCGCGGGGCACTTCAATCATAGTCCCGAACTTGTAGTCAAGGCGCATCATGTTGCGCGTGAAAACTTCCTCGGCGGTCGCGCGCAGCTTCTCTTCAATAATCGCCAGTTCCTTCTTCGCGCCGATGAGTGGAATCATGATCTCAGGCTTAACGTCTTCACCGCTGCGCTTTACTTCAATCGCGGCTTCAAGGATAGCTTCAACCTGCATTTCGTTGATTTCGGGGAATATGAGCCCCAGGCGGCATCCCCTAAAGCCCAGCATGGGGTTCGCCTCGCGCAGGCCCAGCGCCCGTGCCATCACGCGCGCCATCTCCTCAGACGAAACATCGCCCTTCACCGAGTGGATGACATTCTCAATTTCCTGTTCATCATGCGGCAGGAATTCGTGCAGCGGAGGGTCAAGCAAGCGGATGGTAACTGGCTTGCCGTGCATCTCGCGGAAGATTCCAACGAAGTCCGCCTTCTGGAACTCCTTTATCTTTGCGAGGTGCTGGCGGCGTTCCTCTTCCGTTTCAGCAAGTATCATCGCGCGCACATGCGGCAGCCTTTCCTGCTGCATGAACATGTGCTCGGTACGGCATAGCCCTATGCCCTCTGCGCCAAACTCGTAAGCGCGGCGCGTGTCCTCAGGCGTGTCGGCATTCGTCCTGACGCCGAGGCGGCGTTCCTTGTCCGCCCAGGAGAGGAACTCGCCAAAGTGGTCGCTGATTTCCGGGTCAACGAGGGGCAGGCTTCCAGCATAGACGTTGCCGGTGGTGCCGTCCAGGGTGATGAATTCGCCCTCGGCGAATTTGCCGTCATGCCCCTTGAAGCTGATGGTCTTAGCCTTGTCATCAATCACGAGTTCTGAACACCCGGCGACGCAGGGCTTTCCCATCCCGCGCGCCACAACCGCCGCATGGCTGGTCATCCCGCCGCGCGCAGTGAGCACACCTTCGCTAGCGATGAGGCCGTGAATATCGTCGGGCGTAGTCTCGTTGCGCACGAGGATAAGCTTCTGCCCCTGCTCCTTAAGCTCGGCAGCGCGGTCGGGGTCAAGCACGATGCGGCCGACCGCCGCACCGGGGCTGGCGTTCAATCCCTTGGCGATAGGCTTGGCGTCCTTGGGATTGACCTGCTTGTGCAGGAGCTGGTTAAGCGCATTTGGATCCACGCGCAGCAGAGCCTCTTCCTTGTCAAAATAGCCTGCGTGGTGCGACTCAACCGCGATGCGCAGCGCGGCCGCGCCTGTGCGCTTGCCGTTGCGCGTCTGGAGGATATAAAGCTTCCCTTCTTCAATCGTGAACTCTATATCCTGCATGTCCTTGAAGTGTATATCAAGTTCGCGAATTATCTCAAAGAGCTTGTCGCCCTGCTCCGGCATAACGTCGTGCAGATTGTCAATGCTCTGGGGCGTGCGGATGCCTGCGACGACGTCTTCGCCCTGCGCGTTTACGAGGAACTCGCCGTAAATCTTGTTCTCGCCGGTGCTGGGGTTGCGCGAGAAAGCGACGCCGGTTCCGCTGCGGTCGCCCATATTGCCAAAGACCATCGCTTGGATGTTGCAGGCGGTCCCGATATCTTCAGGGATGCTGTTGAGCTTGCGGTAAGTCTTCGCGCGCGGCGTGTTCCAGGACTTGAATACAGCCTCAACCGCCATAAGGAGCTGCTCAAACGGGTCCTGGGGCAGCCCTTCGGGGAAATGGTGCTTGATGACCGCTTTGTAGTCGGCGCACATTTGCTCCAGCGCTTCCGCAGGTATCTCGTAATCGTATTTCACGCCCGCCTTGTCGCGCGCAGCGTAGAGTATCTTCTCAAACTCCTCAATGTGGATGCCCATGACGACATCCCCGAAGGTTTGCATAAAGCGCCGGTAGGAGTCCAGTGCGAAGCGCGGGTTGCCTGTAAGTTTGCCCAGCCCCTCGGCGGTCTTATCGTTAAGCCCCAAGTTGAGGATAGTGTCCATCATCCCGGGCATACTGTACTTCGCGCCGGAGCGCACCGAAACCAGCATTGGGTTGGCAGGGTCGCTAAAGCCCTTCCCCATCGTCACTTCAAGCTCGCTGAGCTTTGCTTTGATTTGCGCCTTGACTTCGTCAGTCATCTTGCCGCCGCTGGCGAAGTACGCTTTGCAGGCGTCGGTGGTGATTGTGAATCCCGGCGGGATGGGCAGGCCCAGCGCGGTCATGGCAGCAAGATTCGCGCCCTTGCCGCCGAAGAGTTCCTTATTGCCGCCGTCGGCTTCGGCAAATGTGTAAACCCACTTATTAGTAGCCACTATTTCCTTCCTCCTGGAACGGAATTATGAATGCGCGGAAACCCCGCCATTATACACAAGTTACTGCCTGATGTTATTTTGCCGGAGGCGCGTCTTTGCCTTCTGCATCTAGCGGAGGTTTCTTCTTCAAGGGGTCAGGCCTCCCCTTGAGCGAAGGGTCTAGCACTTCCACTTTCGCGTCCGCAGCCAGCGAATCCAGCCATTTTGCGTAAGCGCCGTCAGCAATCTTCTTAAAAAGCTGCTTGCGGATTTCCTCTCGCGAAGGCACTTCAACCTTGCCGCCGGGGTGGGATTTCAGTATCTTCTCAAGCGACTTAATCTCTGCTGTCACTTCCTCGTCTGTGACCGTGGCCCCTTCGCTCAGCTTCGCCTTGACCCTATCAGTCAGCTCCTGCCGGGCAAGCCTTTGCTTGAGCTGGTCAACTGTCAGCCCGAGGTCCTCCAGCAGCGAAGCTTTTAGCTCAGCTTCATCCTTAAAGTTGGGGACGACTCTTTCGTTGAACAGCTTGTCCGCGTCATCTTTAGTAACCGCCACACCGAGCTTGGACGCGCCTTCAGCGAGCATCCGTTCCTCAATGATTAGCTCCAATGCCTCATAACGGTATTCAAGCCGCATTTCCTCTGGGATGCTCTCTTCCTTGATGCCCTTTAGGCCAAGGTTTGAGCGGTAATACATGTCCACTTCTTCATTCGTGATGTCAGAGCCGTTGACGCGCGCAGCTATCAAGGGCCTCTTAGTCGCCTGTCCGATCGCCCCTTTCGTCTCTTTAAGTTGCGTCGGCGATATGTAAGTGATGAAGAGCCAGCCGGCAAAGGCTGCGAGACAAATCACTGCGATGAGGATTAGCAGTTCGCGTTTCTGTCGATTGTTCATATAGCCTCCGGCTATAAGCCGGCAATAGTGGAAAGGCGGCGCTGCCTATTCCTTCAACAGCGCCGCCTGTAAGTCCATAATCAGAAAGGCGCGGCCTTACTTATCGGCTTTGTCGTCGCCCTTCTTTTCCTCGGGCTTGGGCTTTTCAGCCTCAGTTTTGGGTTTGCCATCGTCCTTGGCAGCGTCGCCGGCTCCGTTGGCGGCTTCTTCATCACCAGAGCCGTTTTCCGCAGGCGGCGTAACGGGCTGGGTGTCCTTCTCGGCCTCTTCGCGCTTAGCCTTCTGGTCTGCTTCGCGCTTCTTAAGCTTTTCGCGCTCTTCGGGCGACATGAAGAGGTATTCAATCTTAGCCTTGGCCTTTAGGTCCTCAACCATCGTCTGTGCCTTCGGATACGCGCGGTTAAGCTTCATCTGGTCAATGAGGTATTCCTTCATGTCCTCAAATTTGAGGTTAGCGGCCTCATCAACCGTGAGGTTCTTCTCCTGCGAGTACATTCGGCGGTAGTAGTCGGGGTTGGCGGCGAATTCCGCCTTCGCGTCTTCGTCCGTGACCTTTTCGTTAAACTTGAGAAGATCAAAGAATATTAGCCGCGAGCGGATTTGGTCCTTTACATCCTTCTCTGTCATTCCCTGGGCATCAAGGATGTTCTTCCATTCCTCTTCGCTGCCGAAGCCCTTGCGCATCTTATCAAACTCTTCGGTTAGCTTCTCGTCGGTAACCTTGAGGCCCTTAGAAGCGGCCTCGCCTTCAATTAACTGCTTGACGATTAGTTCGTCAACGATATTCTTGAAGTTAGGGCTCTTCTGGACATCTTTGAGGGTTATAGCCTTGCCATTAAGCGTGGCGATGGTATAGGCGTCAGGCGTCTGCGTGCACGCGGCTGCCAACGACATCACCGCCGCAAGCATCAGAACAAATAAGCACTTGCGAAACATCCGGTTCTCCTTATGCGAGTTGAAGCAACTATTTTACCACATCGCGTGGAAGTAATGCCGGCTTCTGGCACCAGCACCACCATTGTGTGACGGGGATCGCCGCTAAGTGTTCATTGAGCCCGGAGCAGCTTCAGCTGGGCGGTACTCTTCTTCTGGTGCGGCTTGTTCTGCGCTGCCATCGGGAGCAGGCGACGCTCCCACCTTGTCCGCAGGAAGCTCTTGCATTTTTGGGAGCGTAGCCATCTGGGACGGCATCTTGTCTGCTAGCTCCTGGATCTCGGACGCTAGCTTGAGCAGCGTTTCCGCAACTTCTTCATCTGAATAGTCTTTGATGGCGTAGTACGACGGTACTTCAAACATAACATCGGGCAGGCGGTCAAGCTTGATGTTAACAAGCTGCATCGTAAACCCGGCAATGCTGGAGTCCATCTCGTAGAGCAGGGGTATATTGCTTTCAAGCTCAAAGAAAAACCGCAGCTTGATAACGCGGCTGAGGTCTATCCCAAGCTGCTTCAACTGGGAATGTTGGTCCTTGGGCAAGTCAAGCTTCACCTGCAGCTCAATGCCGCCGGCTTTAAGGCCTTCAAACATGCGCGCTTTCAAGCGCTTAGCGCCGAGGTACTTTAGCCCGCTTTCGGCCAGGCCCGTGAGGAACGCTTTGCTGGCTATAAATCTATAAGGATCTTTGTATGGGTTTTGCTCCAGTAGCGCGGCAGGGAGGCGAAAACGGTATGCCTGGCGCATGTTGTGGTGTATCAGGGTGAATTCGCTGCCGCTTGCGTCCATCAAGACGGAAAAAACCTGGTAGCTTGTGATGGCTTTGGGGTCAGTGCTGCCAGCCAGTTCCTGTATGTTTGGCAGGTCCACATCCAAGCGCATAAGCCCGTCCTGGTAGTAAACCTTGCCCCTAAAGGGCAGCTTGGCCTGGCTCAGCAGTGAATTAACATCAATCCCCGGCGGCAGTCCTTCAACACTGGTGATGCTGAATCCAAGGTATAAGTCGCCGCAGAAGGTCTTGGAATATGCAGGGGCTGCTGCTCCTAACAGCAGCAGCCCCAAGCTGAATAGGCTAACAAGCGCGAGTTTTCGCAAGAAGCTCATTCAAGCACTCCAATTGGCTAATCGTGCACGGTAGGCGTCACGAATACCATGATTTCCGTCCGCTCGGAAGACCGGTCTTTGCTTTGGAACAGCTGGCCGAAAAGCGGAATGTCGCCAAGCAAGGGGAACTTACGAAGCGTCTCGCGCTCCTCTTCGGAGAGGAGGCCGGCGATAACAAAGGTTTCCTGGTCTTTGATGCGGATGGTTGTCGTGACCTGGCGGGTCTGCGTTTCAGGCGCAGTGGCGCCGCTGCCCAGGTCCACGAGACGGAGCAACGTAGAGACAGACGGGTTCACGTCCATCGTGATGTTGCCTTCCCGGTCCAAGCGTGGCTTGAAGGATAGAGTGATGCCGACAGCCTGGAAGCCGACCTCCGGCGGGTTAAATGTAGTGCCGGTGCTCGTGCCGGGTTTCTTGATGTAGGGAATCATACGGCCTGCGAAGTATATGGCTTGCGAGCCGTCAACCGCCGAAAGGTTTGGCCGCGAAAGGATGCGCGCATTGCCAAGCCGAATCTGGTGGTTCAGCGTGACGATGACGGAAAGCGGGTCGCGGTAGAAGGTCTGCAGGAACAGCCCCATCGCGATGCCGTCGGCGGCGGCGGGAGTTTCCTCCCGCACTGTAGTTGACGTGCTGTCGGGGACGGTGAACCCGATGTTGCGCAGCCCTGTATCGCTGATTTCAACGATTGAAGTCTCAAGCGTGATGAGTCGCGGCTTGCGGTCAATGTCCTTGATTATGCTTGCTACGATATCCATCCTTTCCTTCGTTTCGGTCACGACAATGGTGTTGCGCCTCGCGGTGGAGATAAGGTTCTTGATCTCGCGAATGTCGCCGGCGTTCACGCCTCCTTCGCTTTCGGAGAGGACGGTGCCGCCAGTGTTGACGGTCAGCGTAGCCGATTCGCCGTTATACACGCCGACGTTCTTTTCGCTGACCACCCCGTTGTCCACGAGCACTTTCTTAACCGCTTCGGCGTCAGCGTAGTTGAGTTGGAACGTGCGCGTGATGAACCCTCCCAGGCGGCGGCCAATGTCTTCACGCTTACCGATGACGATTGTATTGTGAACGATCGTGTACGCAAGGTCGTTTGCGGCGGTAATAGAGTCTAGTGCTTCTCTGAGTGGCGTGTTGCGGAATGATAGCGTCACGGTGGAAGCAGACACTGAGTCGTCAACGATAACGTTGAACGAAGTAGGGGCCACCATCAGGCTTATCGCCTGCGGCAGGGGCGTCGTGATGCATTCGTAAGTAATGCGCTCGCGCTCAATCTGCGGCAGTTTAAGCATAGCCCGGTCCGGGAGAATGTACTGCTGCGCGGTGGACCGTTTAACATTAACATCCCAAGGGTAGGGGCTGGTCCAGCTTCGGCCATCAGCTTCGTCAATCGCCCGCTTTTTCTCAACGGTGCTCCATGATGGCCTACCACTCTCAGGCTCAGGAGCGAGTTCGCCGCTCTTGCCCGATTCTTTAGCCGTCGCCGGCTCAATCCTGGGCTCGCCCTCAACCCTGACGATGGTCTCGCCAGGGCTTTTTGCCAATTCCTCTAGCGTCTTTTCGTCAAGGACTTCAAGTATCGGCGAAGGGGAAGCTTGGGGTTCAGGGGCGGCTGTTGGCTTAGTGGCGACAGGCTGCGCTTCAGGCGTGCCAGCGGGGGCATGTTCAGCCTTTGGCTTGGGCGCGAAGTCGCTGTAACTGTAATCCTTGGCGCTGTCTTTAGCTTCAAGCTTGAAGCTAACGGGCTTAGATTTTTGCGGCTTTTCGCCGATGCCGCGCGGGACAAGGAAGCTGCGCTCACCGGAGCTGGGCGGAGATTTAGGCTTTATTGCGCGCGGAGTAGGCTCAACCTTCTTCGCTTCCACGGTGGCCGGCAGGTTCGTCAGCGGTATGACGCGGTATGCGCCCTTGCTGCTAACCTCCCAGAACCTAACCGGCGGGTCGCGAAAGCCAAGCGGTACCGAGATAAGCTCAGGCTTGCTATCCGCGCCCTTTGGAATGGCGATGATTAGGCTGTTCTTTTCGCGGTTGAGGGCGATATTGAGCGGCGTTGCCTTCTCGCCCAAGACAAGAACCAGCCTGGAACCTGCAGGCGTAGCCTCAACATGGTAGCTCCGCACCCATGGCGAAAGCTCTAACGGGAAGTCGTAAGCTTTCGTGGCCATGGAGGGCGCGAAGTTGAAGCCGGGGAAATCCACCAGCATCATCCACTCCGCATAGTCAATGCTCTGCTCAAATTGCAGGGCGGAGTCGGACTCTAGCTTCAACGTGATGCCGTTATCATCATTCAAGCTGGAGATGCCGGTGATCTCGCTGGCTTGCAAAGACAAGCTGGCGATAAAAACCGCCAGAACAAGCCAGATGGTTGGTCTAGACATATTTTTGGCCAATTGCCTCATATGGTTTCTCCCGTAGCAAGCTGGATGACCCGGTTGGTCTTGCGGTCAAAGACCTTTGCTTTACCATTTACTGCGCCCACGAACACATAGTCGTTTCCGATAATCCATCCGGAGTGCGCCATTACAGTCTCGGTCGCTGTTCCTTTTCCGATGGTGAACAGCGCCGTTGCGTTATCGCCGCTCTGCGAGATGCCGGTAAGCGTCACGCGGATTGGCTCGCCCAGCGTTTCGCCAGGCAGTGGCAGTATCGGTATCTCGCCGATTTTCCCGCTCGGCGGCTTAAACTCAAGATTAGGCGTAGCCCCGCCGGGGGTTGCTAACCCTGGAAGCTGGCCCGGAATGCCCGGCGCTTTGCGCATAGGGACTGGAAAAGCCGGTGGTTGGAACGGGTTTCCTGAAGGCAGGACCTTGTTCACTTTAAAGAAGCGGGAGTTGGCGAACGCCTTGTCAATCTTCTCGTCCATGAAGCTGATTTTAGGCAGCTCCACAGGCTTGGTTTCTACAGGCTTTCCAGAAGCGGGCTGCGTAGCATCTGTAGCAGGCTCGGCAGCCTTCTCGGGTTCCTGGGCTATTTCAGCCCCCTGGGGCTGCTTCGTAGGTTCGCCTGCTGGCCCCTCTGCTGGCTGGCCGCTTTCAAGTTGCGCTGAAGCCTCGCCCTCAGGGGCAGCCGGGTTAGCGGCTTCTCCTGCTGGCGCAGGCTTCTCCGCTGGAAGCGTTCCCTCCTGGGCAACCGTTGACGGCGGCGCGGCGTCGTCAACAGGTTTCGTAAAGAGCTTTCCGAACTGGAATGTGACAATTGCGGCCATCGCCAGCACCAGCACTATCGCCAGTATCGTTTTCATTTTGTCGTTGGTGTTTTTCATTCACTCTTTCCCTGCGGCCTATACAGGCGGTTCCTCCGCTACAGGCTCGGCTTCACCGCTGCCGCCAGGCTTGACTTCAATCAAGCCGGGGTCGGCTGGGGGCGTTACCTCGGTTTCTCTAATCGCAAGCACGCGGTTTAGCTCATCGCGCAGCTTCGCAAACTGCGCGGCAATATCAAGTTTCTCGCCCGTGATATACATCTCGCCTTCAAGCTCAAAAATGAGGCTTGACCCGCTGAGAAAGTTAGCGCCGCCGCCGGTTGTGGCTTTTTCTGGCTTTCCTTCAATTTTCAGCACGCGGTAAAAGCGGTTGGAGCGCTTGAGGTTCTCCATAAACGCGAGCACATTCTCAAACGAGCCGCGCACAGCCAAGCCGGTAATCATGAACTGGGTTTTCTCAATGACTGCCTTGTCCAGCGCTTTCTCCACTTCGGTCTGTGTGCTTGTAGCTTTCGTCAGAACGGGAAGCGCTTTCGGCGGGTCCATTGCGATGCCAAGGACATCTGCGCCGGCTTTGTCCACGTTCAGCTGGAGAAAGTCAACAAGCTCCTTCTGCTCAGGATCAGATGGGAAGAGCGAAGCCACTTTCATGCTCTCGTTCAGTAAGCGGGGAAGGTGTTTGGAGATGTTGGGCAGGTCCTTCTGCTTAACGGTCATCGCGGCTTCTTTCTCCTTCAGCGACGTAAGCTCGGCGCCAAGCAGACTCATCTTCTTGGAAGAGAAATAGTAGGTGCCTGCGATAACCAGCAGGACAACGAAAAGCACGATTCCCGTGTTAGTCCAAACAAGCCTGATTAATTGCTTGCGGTCTGTCATTGCGCCACCGCCCCTTCTCCCGCAGGAGTATTCTTGTCCCCCACGGTGTCAGCCGCGGGCGCAGGTTTCTTTTCTTTCTCGGCGTTTTCCGCTTCCGTCTGTTTATAGTCCTTAACCCGGACGATGATGCGGAAGCTGCGCGTAACCCCCGTTTCTTCCTCGCTTAGGCTGCTTTCTTGGAGGAACACTTCGGCGAAATACGGGTCGTCCTGCAAGTTCTTCAGTAATGCCGAAAGAGGAAGCAGCGAGTACCCATTTACAAGCCCGTCAATTACGATATCGCCAGTCCACATAGGAGGCGCGGGCGCAGATGGCGGCGGCGCTGGTGTGGCAGGTGAGGCCTGTCCGCCTTCAGCGGGCGCAGGGGCAGGGGCAGGGGCAGGGGCCATAGCGGGAGGCGGAGCAGGAGCTGTAGTGACAACATCCGCCTTCACCGTCTTCAGCCACACTCCCTGCGGAATGTTCGGCTTCAGGTGGTGGAAAAACAGGGGCCAGTCCACGTACTGCCCGTCAAGGTAAACGAAGAGCTGCTTAAGGCTCTCCAAAGACTTGATGGACTCCTGCGCCATGTCGTAAGCGTCGGAGAACGGCTGAAGC
>JBBIJQ010000029.1:0-15276 GCA_037445915.1 Planctomycetales bacterium
CTGGGGCTGTAGCCCACTGGAAAAGCGCGCTATACAGGCATAACTGGTATAATGTTGCGGGGCGGCGGGGCGTTTGAACAGGCCGCACTATAAAGGAAACGCACATGAGTTATACGGAACATAAACCTTCAATCGTGGCGAAGGGCTTGAAGCTCGCCATAGTCTGCTCGCGCTTCAACGAGCTGATTACCAAGGAATTGCTGGAAGGCGCGATGGACGCGCTACGCCGCCTGTCCGCTAAGGACGGCGACTGCAAGGCCGAGGTATTCTGGGTGCCGGGCAGCTTTGAGATTCCCGGGACCATCGCGCGGTTGCTGGAGAAAGGCGGATGGGACGGAGTGCTCGCGCTTGGCTGCCTCATTGAAGGCAACACCGACCACTACAAGCTGCTCGCCAGCGAAGTGACGAAGGGATGCGCCATGCTTGCGATGAAGCACCCGGTGCCCATCGGCTTCGGCGTGCTCACGACGCCTTCGCTGGACACTGCGCTTGAGCGCGCGGGCACGAAGGCCGGCAACAAGGGCGCTGATGCGATGGAGAGCCTGCTGGAGACCATCGCCGTCTACAAAGGCATCTAGGGCGGTTAGCGCCCGGCATATTTCCACGCCGTAACTATTCGGCAGCAAACACCGTTGTGCATGAGGGGGGTATGAGCGCATCCAGCAATTCCATGCCTGAAGGAGTAAGCGCAGACGAGAAGCGCGCCGCCGTTCTCCGCGTCACAAAAGGAGAACCGCCTGACGCTGTTGCAGCCTCCATCGGGGTGCCGGTTCGGACACTGATGGACTGGGTGCGCAAGTATGAGTCGGCTAAACAGGACGCACCTGAATCTCCTGATACTGAACATGTAGCTGCCCTGCGCAACAAACCAATCGGCCATAGTGCAAGTGGCGTCTCAAATGCTGAGATTGACTATCCTGAGCTGCTCAAGGGAGTTGACCCAAAGTACTATGAAAGCCTGACCGATGAGCAACGCAACGACCTTGTAATCAAACAGGCAATCGCACAAGAGAAAGTTGGCTACGAAAAGTATGCCCCGAAGTTTTTCCTGCCGGAAGAGGAAGACCCCTTCCCTGAAGGCCGCCATGTAGAACAGGCCGATATGTTCGTTGCCCTTGAGATTAACCGCCCGTTGCTTATTATTGGGGGCCTGGTATTAGGCTTAGCAACAGGAGTTGCCGCTGCAAAATTCGGGGTTGATTTGAGCGGGATGTCCTGGTGGATACTCGGCTCCGGTGCTGCCGCCGGCATTATCTTGATGCTAATCGGCGCGCGCTGAGTTACGCCTTGGGTCGCCGTGAGTTATAATTGCCGCGATGAAGGCTGGAGTCATCACATTTCTTGGCAGCAACTGCGACGACGATGCGCTGTATGCGCTCTCCGACGTCCTCAAGGCCGACACGCGCCGTTTGCACTACGACGAGACCGCATTGCCCGACTTGGACCTGGTCGTCCTCCCGGGCGGCTTTTCCTATGGCGACTATTTGAGGTGCGGCGCTATCGCCCGTTTCTCGCCGATTATGCCCGCCGTTAAGGAATACGCAGACGCGGGTGGGCTGGTCATGGGAATCTGCAACGGCTTTCAGATACTCACCGAAGCCCAGATGCTGCCCGGCGCGCTTATCCGCAATGAGTGCGTCCAGTTTCGCTGCAAATGGGTGCACATCCGCGTTGAAAATACAGATACACCATTCACATTCAGGCTAAGGAAAGGCGAAGTCCTACGCATTCCCATTGCGCATGCGGAAGGCAATTATATAGACAGCCCGGAAAACATTGCCGCGCTTACAGCTTCCAACGGCGTGGTCTTTCGTTACTGCAATGAGCTTGGCGAGGTTACTCCTGAGTCTAATCCCAACGGTGCGATGGATAACATCGCTGGCATTGTAAATAGGCGCGGGAATATCTTGGGAATGATGCCCCACCCGGAACGGGCATGCGAAAAGGCGCTTGGCAGCGACGACGGAATGAAAATTCTGGGTGCGGTCGCTGAGTATATCCATAGCCGCGTTCCCGGCTAGCCCCCTCTCCCTACCCCTGTGGTAGAATTGGCGCGCCGACATGCACACCATCGCTGCAAGCTGGATGGGCGATTATCTCGCCGTTCTTGACCAAACGAAGCTCCCCTTTCGCGAAGTGGTGGTTCAGCTGTCACGTCTTGCGCATTACACCAAAGCCATCCGCAGCATGCAGGTTCGTGGCGCACCCCTCATAGGCATAGTCGCGGCTTACGGAGTCGCGCAGGAAGCCTTGGCTGCGAAGTCGCTTGAGCCAGCAGTGTTTCGCGCGCGCGTTGAGAGCGCTATCAATATTCTTGCCGGCACGCGCCCCACTGCTGCAAATTTGTTTTGGGCACTGAATAGGCAAAGAGAGTTGCTGGATGCCGCGTGGCATAAGCCGCGAGCCTGCGCCCGGCACCTTATCGCGCAGGCAGAGGCTATCCATCGCGAACAGCTGGAGGCCGAGCGAAAAATGGCGAAAGCAGCCCTGAAGCTAATACCACACGGCCCCGCTGCGCTGACAATATGCAATAGCGGGCCCATCGCGACAGGCGGCATTGGCACTGCGCTTGGTGCAATCATATTTGCCTATCACCAGCGGAGGATAAGCGAAGTATTTGTCCCTGAAACTCGCCCTAGATTGCAGGGGCGCTTGACGGCCTGGGAGCTGGAGCGCGCCGGCGTAGTATTCACCGTAATTGCAGACGTCGCGGCAAGCTCAGCGCTTGCATCCGGCCGTATCTGCGCTACTCTCGTCGGGGCTGACCGCATTGCCGCAAACGGCGACACCGCCAACAAGCTCGGCACATATTCTATAGCAGTATTGTGCCGGGAGCACCGCGTTCCGTTTATCGTCGTCGCTCCGGAAAGCACGCGCGATTTATCGTGTCCCAATGGAGCGGGTATTACCATTGAGGAACGCGATGCGGGTGAAATAAGAATAGTCGCTGGCAAGCGGCTAATGCCCGAAGGCTGGCGGGTATGGAATCCCGCGTTTGATGTTACGCCGCGCGCGCTCATTTCACACTATGTTACCGAGCTAGGCGCGCGCCCCGGCGGGAGGAAGAAGTAATGGAACTTATAGTATCGCTGCCCGGAAATGAGTTGGAGTTAGCGCTGGCATCCGAACGGGGCGGGGCCGATTCTGTTAAAACGCATATGAACGTATCGCACCGCGCAAGTGGGCTGTCATTCGGGGGCTTTTCAGAAGAAGCCTTGCGCATTCGCAGCATTATCTCTGGATGCTGCGTGAAAGTCGGGCTGATGCCCGGACAGGAAACGCTGCCCACTCTTGAAGAAGTGCGCAGCCTCATCAGCAGTGGGCTGGACTTTGTAGACATCTACGCGCACCACCTTCCCCCATCCTTCCTTGCTCTCGGCACAAACGCGCGCTTGATTCCTGCAATAGACCACACCTATTCCATTTTTGATGCAGCTTCGCTTAGCAAGCTGGTTGTGAGCGGCAAACCGGCAGCGTCAATGTTGGAAGCTTCCATTGTTCACCCCGATTATTACGGCACCCCCCTAAGTGCGCGCGACCTTGCGGCGTATGCTTCCATCGTCAAAGCCAGCCGGGTGCCAGTGCTTGTTCCTACTCAGAAGTTCATCAAGCCGGAAGATATTCCTGCTCTTGCCGATGTGGGCGTGAGCGCGCTGATGATTGGCGTGATCGTGACAGGCCCGACGCCTCGAGGGATTGAGAAAGTCACTGCTGAGTTTCGCCAGGCCATAAAGAGCCTTCGGCCGGGATAGCTGATGTTGCGCATCGTATTACTTCCGCTGGATAATCGTCCACTGAATTATGCTTCGATCAAGCGCACCGCAGCGGTTTCGCCGGTAGAGCTTATCCTACCCCCGCGAGGCTTGGTAAGCGGCCGCGAGGGAGCTCCTGAACTTATCCCAGTCGCGCGATGGCTGATGTCCAACTGCGAAGGAAATGCGCTTGTGTTATCGCTGGACGCGCTGCTCCACGGTGGCTTGGTGCAAGCGCGCGCAGCAAGGCCGGCAGCCCCCAGGGCTCTTGAGGCGCTGAAGGTTCTTGCCCCGTTATCCGCGCGCGCGGCATCAATACGCGCTTTCTTCGTTTGGAAGCGCGTTTGGGGAAGCATATTCACTCTTCGAGGCCTCGCGCGAATGCCGGTGTTCCAGCAAGTCTCAATCCGCCTCGCCGAACTCGCACGGGAAAGCGACGCCTACAGCCTTTACGCCAGGCTGGCATCGCAGCCTGAGCCTCTCTGCGGCCTGCCTGCGGACGATGTGTCGCTGCTGGCGCAATCCCGGCTTGCTATGCTTGATGAGGCTAAGGCGATTATCCACGCCTGCGCGTCAGAAGGCATCACGCTACACATCGCTGTTGAGGATTCAATTGCGAACGGAGTTCAAGAAGAGGAACTCACGTGGTTGCGCTCCAACTCTGATGCTCCTTTCACTATTGCAGATGGCGCAGACGAGGCTGGCGCCGTTCTCGTTTCCGGGGCGATCAAGGAATCTTTAGCCAATTTGCCGCTTAATGTCTATGCCGACTCTTCATTAGATGTCATTGCTCCATATGAGAGTAGGACAGTCGTGAGTAACCTGAGGGTGCTTTGCCTGCTAGCGGGCGCTGGGAATACCCAGGAACCATCAGATGCGATACTTCATATCACTGGGCAGCCTGAGGCCAGCGACCTCTACACAGATTTAGTAGCGGGGAAGATAACATTAGCGGAACCAGAAGAGCTATTGGAAAGATTGATTCCTGCAGAGGATATTAGCCGCAGGGTTTTCTGCGACCTCACCGCTACCAATGGAATCAACCCACCGCTTCTTCAGGCTTTCGCAAAGGACCGCACTCCCCCTCTTGCCATCGCGCAGGTAAATACTATCTCCAATCGAATCGGGCATGCGCTTCTGCTAGCGGTCATTGCATCTGAAGCTGCCCCCTCTAACGAGCTTACTCAGCTCATTATCTCCTCATACCTGGAAGACCTGCTTTACCAGGCGCATCTTCGCACATGGGCTTTAAGCAAGTACGGCGGCATTGAGCCGGAGAGCGATGCAGTTTGCGCTGAGGCTGAACATTCCCTTTCACTTCTGGCGACAGCATTTGCCCAGCGCAAATTCAACGGAGCGCTGCTCTTTGGCAAGCGGATCAAAGCAGGCTGTGTCAGCGTCCGTTTGCCTTGGAAGCGCTGGTTTGAATGTGAAGTTGAAGTTGAGGCATCGCTAGTATGACCCACAAGACTGAGAGAATATGCGATGTGCTAGTTGTTGGCGGAGGAATGGCTGGCTGCGCCGCGGCAATTGCTGCGCGAAGAGCTGGCGCTTACGTAATACTAGTTGAATCATCAGGGTTGCTTGGCGGCTGCACTACACAATGTATGGTGCACCCGTGGCAAACCTACCACGCCCCAGCTGAAGGCCCCAGGAAGCGCCCAAGGCAAATTATAAAAGGCATCGCTGCTGAGTTTGCTGAAGACCTGAAAGCCATCGGTGCCAGCCCCGGCCATGTTGCCGACCCGATTGGCTTCGTCCCTACTCTTACGCCAATCAACATTGCTGCTGTTCCGCCCTACTTGATTAGCAAGCTTTCCGCCGAAGGCGTGGAAGTCTTGCTGGAACGCACGGCTTTTTGGGCTGGAGCAAGTGGGGATAAAGTCGCAACTGTTACAGTTTTGCCGCCCAGCATTGAACCATCACACAGCTTGCGCATCCGCGCGCGCGCATTCGTTGACGCCAGCGGCAGCGCAATCATCCCGCGCCTGCTAGAGACGGAGGTTATTGTCCCCGGGCAGCCACAAGCTTGGACACACATTTTCGCAATGGCTGGCGTGGACACTAGCGCCATCGTGGATTACGTTGAAGCTCACCAGGGCGACTTTTGCCTTCCCCGTGATTGGAGCAGCCGCATCAATCGTTACTTTGGAGTGTCGGGTTTCTTTTCGCTCGTTGCTGAAGCTCAGGCGCGAGGCGAGTTTCCCTGCTTCCGCGACCGCCTACTCATGTTCGGGGGCGCTCGTCCCGGCGAAGTCTTTATAAACACCACGCGTGTTTCCGCGCCTGAAGGCTACTTTGAGATGGCAGATATGAAGCGCAGACGTGCCGCAGCGAAGCTTCGGGCTGAAGGGCTGCTGCAAGTGCATGAACTAGCGCATTGGCTGAAGCGCAACGTTCCCGGTTTCGCAACAGCCGATTTGCTGGCAGTCGCCCCGCATCTTGGCGTGCGCGAGTCTTACCGCCTTCGCGGGAAGTACGTTTTGCGCGGCAAAGACGTTATTGCAGGCGTGCAGTTCCCTGACGCAGTTATAGACGCCTACTACCCCATTGATATCCATCGCGCAGGTGGATCCAGCCTTGAAGCGCAGATTCTCAACCGCCCTTACCAGATTCCCAAGCGCGCGCTCATTTCCCGCGACTTTTACAACCTGTTTGCGGCTGGAAGATGCCTAAGCTGCGACAGCACCGCATTTGCCAGCGCCCGTGTGACTCCGATAGCAATGGCGATTGGAGAAGCTGTTGGTTTTATGGCGGCTGAGTCTATTTAAGGCTTGCGGGGTATAATGACGCTGTGATGTGTGCTTTCGCATCAAAACCTGTTGATTTTAGAGAAGACCCAAGACCCGCAGCGGTAGTTGCTAACAAGGCGCTGGCAAGAATTGCCGAGCTGAAACGCGAACTTAACGCGGTCATCCTCGCGCATAACTATATGGTCCCTGAACTTCAGGACATCGGGGATTTTCTTGGCGACAGCCTTGAACTTGCACGGAAAGCTGCTTCTACCGACGTCGAAGTAATAGTCTTTCTTGGCGTGACTTTTATGGGCGAAACTGCGAAGTTGCTCTCGCCCCAAAAGAAGGTGCTAATGCCGCGCCTGGACGCGCTCTGCCCAATGGCAGAGATGGTTGGGGTGCCGCAAGTATTGAGATTGAAAGAGCAGTATCCCGGCGCGCCGGTCGTCGCCTACGTAAACACACGCGCAGATGTTAAGGCAATCTCGGATATCTGCTGCACATCCGCTAATGCGGTTAAGGTAGTTGAATCGCTTCGTGCCGACGAAGTCATTTTTATCCCAGACAGCGGGCTTGGGGCTTATATCCAGCGCCACACAAGGAAGAAAGTGCATTTCGCAAGCGGTTACTGCCCGACGCACCACCGCATCATCGCCGAAGACATTATGCGCTTAAAAGCCGAACACCCCGATGCCTGCACACTGGTTCACCCTGAATGCACGGGCGATGTGCTTGACCTGGCCGACTGTATCGGCTCAACCAGCGCAATCCTTCGCTTCGTCGGCGAGCTTCAAGGAAAGTACTCCAAGTTCATCATCGGCACTGAGAAAGGCCTTATCTACCGCTTGCAAAAGCTGCACCCGGGGCTGCAGTTCTTCCTGCCCAGCCCCCTAGTCGTATGCCCGACGATGAAGCGCAACCGACTGGAGCAGGTAGTTGACTGCATGGAGAACCGCGCGCCGGAAATAACTGTGCCAGATGAAATCCGCGTTAAGGCGCTGCGCGCAGTAGAAGCCATGATGGCTGTCAGCTAAACATTGCTAGTGCTCCAAACAAAAGGTTAGGCTGAATATGAGGATGTCATCGGGCGAGGCTGCTTTTCGCAGCGCGCCGTCTAAGACACGGCTATAAATTAACGCTGGCGTTATGTAACAGTTATATCCTGCTTCAATTGGCACTTCCACGCTAATGCGTAAATCCGTGAATGCGCCGCCACGTACGCCGAAGCACGCCTCATTATTGACGGCGTCGCCCCATCCTATGCCTGCTGAAATATCAAGCGTCTTATCGCCGCCAAACGGATAGCTGTGCGAAATGGAACCATTCAAGTATGTTCCCTTAACCTTTCCGAAATCATACCAGAGAGTCGCTTTAGGATTGAGAATCCCGCCCCCGGCGACAGCAGCATATGCTTCGCTAGTTCCCGTTGCGCCGGTATGCGGGAATGCGTAATGCGCCACGCCGGCGGAAAATGATAGCTCTTCAGTTTCGCGAGTGTAGTCAAGTGTTAGGTCAACTTCGCTTAGTTCACCACCAAGACCATTGACATCGCCCAAGTCCATATTCCCCCATAAGTTCAAGCTTATCTGCTCCTGCGATATTGTGAATGAAGGCTGGTAAACCGGCCCATCGGTCAGCAAAATGCCACGCCACAAGTAACCGCTGGCGAAAGTTGCCGAATACGCATATTCAAAGCTGCCCTGTCTGTCTTTAACATCTTCAGCAGATTCAGCTGTATCATCGCCTTTCTCGCACGAAAGGCATATCTGCTCATCCTGTTGCTGCGCTTGTATAAGCTGTCCGTCCGCTTGCGTTTGGTGCGCGGCACGCTCACCTTCGGCAAACGCATTAGAGGACAGCAGCAACAAAAAAAGGAGTGTCAACCCTATAGATTGAGCGCGTTTCACTATTTTTCCAATATGCAAGATGGCGTTATGATAACATTTCTTCTGCGCACTTCAATTACGCTGGGAGCATGTAATGAACATGTGCGCGCTCCGCACTATTTTCAAAACGATAATACCTGGCGCGTTTATTTTCCGCGCGCTACAAAGCAGAGGGAAATTGTCTTGTTATGAATTAGGCGCAAGCTTAAAGAGTCTCCGGCAGCGAAGAATATGTGTTTTGGCAAACAATAGCTAGGCGATTAACGCGAGCCAAGCACGAGGTTTGGCTACCAAATCTGCCATAAACACTCCATATCCGCTATTGCAGCGCTGGCCCAGCCTACTTCTCGTTCGCCGTCTTCAACAACTCCTTATACTTTGCCAGCGGGGCTTCCAGGCTCTTGATGGACTTCGCCCAAAACTCCGGCTTTGTCGTATCCTCGCCGATACTGCGGCTGACTACATTCTCAACCGTGTCGCTGCCGGTCAGCATCAGGAATTCCTCGTATTTCGGTAGGAACGACGCGCCTTGCTCGTGGAACAGGCTGGCAAGCGCTCGCGCAAGTAAGAAGCCGAATGTGTACGGGAAGTTGTAGAAACTAACGCCGGTTATGTAGAAGTGCAGCTTGCTTGCCCAGAACATCGGGTCCTCGCCGCCATCGGACAACGCATCGCCCCAAACGCGCTTTTGCGTTTCAATCATTAGCTCTTTGAAGCGCGAAACGCTCAATTCCCCTTTCGCGCGCTCTTCATGGAACGCCTTCTCAAACTCAAAGCGAACTGTGATATCCAGTAGCAACACTGCTGCGCCGCCTAAGCTGCCGTCAAGCATCAGGAGCTTCTGCATATCGCTTATGCCCTCATCGGCAAAAACTCCTTCTGCGAGAATGTGCTCAGCAAAAATGGACGCTGTCTCGGCAAGCGTCATAGGGTATTCCTGAGCAGCCGGACGCATATCACGCAGGATGTGGCTGTGGAAAGCATGCCCGAATTCATGCGCTAGCGTGCTGACATCGCTAAGAGAGCCGCTAAACGTCATGTAAACGCGCTGTTCTTTGGTGATAGGCGTGCCGGTGCAAAACGCTCCAGGGACCTTCCCATCGCGCGGTTCCGACTCAACCCATTTGTTATTTAGGGCTTCCTCGTAGTAAGTAGCCAGCTTCGGATAAACAGTCGCGAATGACTTCGCAACAAGTTTCGTTCCATCTTCCCATGAAAAGCGCGAGCTGTCTTTGAGCGGCAGCGGGGCTTCCCGTTCAAACCAACGGATGCCTTTGCTTCCTAAGAAGCTCGCCTTAGCGCGGACTATTTCGCGTGCGATGTCTATGTTATCGTAAATAGCCTGATACATCGCATCCAACGAATCTCTCCCGATGGACGCTTGGAGAAGCGATTGGTAAAGGAAATGGTCAATGCCGCGGTGCTTGTTGAGCGTCAGGCGCGTGCCGGCGATGGAGTTCAGCGCAGCTGCGCACACATCCTCAATCCCTTCCCATGCGCGGTTGCCGCCCTCAAACGCTGCCTTTCCAACCTCACGGTCAACGTCCGACATTAGCGAGCGCCACTGCGAAATGGGCAAAATCTCCTTTTTGCCGCCGGGGAAGTTCATCTCAAACTTGAGCTTGCTGGAAACGGTATCGTAAAGCCTGCCCCAGGCGTGGAAGCCGTCAAGGTTCAGGTCCGACGCCAACCGCTCTTCTGCGCGCGACATCGTGTGCAAGGCTTTTTCGCGCACCTTGCGGATAGAGTGCGCAACTGGCAAAAGTTGCTCGCGCGCAATGAAAGCTTCAAAGTCGGCATCAGTTGTGGACTTTAGCGCGTGCAAAACATCCACTTCAAACTTCTCAAATTCGGCTGCGAGGCTATAAAGCTGGGCATATTCCTGCGCATAAACCTCATTGCGCGCATCTGCCGAACGCAGGCAATGGACATAGGAAAATATGTGGGTTAACCTCGCGCCAAGGTCTTCGGCCTTGAGGAATACCTGCTCCCACCTATCGGCTGTTTCACTTGAAAGCGCGCCGATGCCGGCGGCTAGGGCCTGAATATCCCTCACCTCATCGGCAAGCGCGCATTTGAACTCTTGCATCTCCGGCCCGTTAAACACGGGGAAGTAGCTGGTTAGGTCCCAGTTAGCGCCATTAGCTTTAGACATCTCGGTCTCCTAGATATGGGTTGTCGCGCGCCTTTGCATCTGCTTTTTGGCGCAAGAGCCGAAATTGTAGACTATGCGCCCTAGGCTGGCAAGCGCAATGGTATCTACCCGCGCAGCCACAACGAAGTAAACAAGTATGTCCATAAGGTTTTATGAATGTGCGTATCAATCCTGACTCCTGTGGTCACCATCCGCAATCCCCTCCGCATCAGGCGCATGTCTATTAGCTCATTAAGCGGATTTTCCTGCGAATTAAGCTCGCCATTCAGCTCGGCAAGGGCTGTCTTGCTTTCCAGCAGGCTTTGATTACTGGGGGAAAACCCGGTTTTAGGCTGGGTGAGTATATCCTCGCTGAAAAACCGCGCAATAAAGCGGGTGAGTATCGGCTTAGACGCGCCGCAGGAGTATTTTACTTGCGGACGGATGGATAGGGCAGCGCGCATTACGCGGCGGCTCATGAACGGCAAGAGCGCGACAATGCCACAAGCCAATAAGGGAAGCGCTCCTTTTGGGGCGACTTGACGGGCAGAGCGGTGGAATGTGCCTAGTATTTCACGCGGCTGAATGGCCGCAGTCTCGTGGTCAAATACAGAAAACACATAACGCTCATATAGCTCGCGGAAAAGCAGCTTTTCCTGAGAAGTAAGCCTCGTTACCATTCCAGAAAACGGCAGCTTCATCGCCGCCGCGCTATATGGAAACACTTGATGGTTGGCGCGCCAGAGCGTGCGCAAAACGTATTCGGCGCGATTTTGCCGCTGCCAGCACCCTGATTCGTATATGGATGCTGAAGCCTGCAGAATAAGCTTAGGCAGCGAATGCAGCCTATGCCAAAGCTGGTTCTGGGCCGATATTGCCAAAAGGCTGTCTGCTGATGTGCCATCCCAAATTAACGCTTCGGGCCGGGCAATGCGGCTAATCGCTTTAGCTAGGTGAAAAGATGTTATCGCGCCTAAGTCTCCAAATGGATAGCTGTAGGCTTTCCCAATACTCTCTAACATCTCGCTGTCATCCCTTTGGCTGCTGTCTATAATCTCTATCGGAAACCCTAAGTCAGCAGCCATCTCCCTAGCGCGCCTAGTTTCGCTTCCATTTTCGTCAAAAGCATAATGCGCCAAAACGCACTTAGCCCCAAGTTCTTTGATCCGGCAAGCAATGTAGGCTGAATCTATGCCGCCGCTGAAACTGACTATGTTGTCCTTCCCGCGCGAAAGGGCGATAACTTCGCTGGAAACTATAGCCATCGCCTCCGAGCAATTGGCTAAGTCATCTTCCCTTGATAAGCTGGTGTCTTTACCAATAAGCATTGCACTTAGCTCTGGCTCTGCTTGGGGCGACTTCACATACATGCTATGCAGCGCAGGCAAGGATGTTATTCCCTTGAAGGGGCTTAACAAAGGAGGCATGCTTTGATACGCTAACAATAGCCGGATAGCCGTTTCGTCAAGCTGAGGCTGAAATACCCGCCGAAGGCAATGTAAATCGCTGGAGACAACAAATGCCCCATTTTGGCTGCCGTACCAAAGCTGAAGATAGGAAAGCTCATCTAAAGATACCCGCAATGTGCCGTCTGAGATCCTATAAATGAGAGTGTAGTATTCGCAGATTGGCTCCGCCTTGACGGTTTCTCCGCAAGCCATTCCTCGCCCTATAACAACTTGGGTGCCGTCTGGACCGAACGATATCTTTACGAAAGACGCATCGTCCACGCTTACTGTGCTCAAGTCCGCGCTTGTAACAAGCCAGAATCTATGTCCGTTGGGCGAAGACACCGACAACTGGTATGACTTGATGCCTTTTTCGCTAAAGTGAAGCCTGGCTACTTTTACCTCTTCCGGCTCATAGCGCGTACTGTAAAATGCGCAGGCAAAAGCGCTTATGTGGCTACCACTATCTGGATTGTTGAAAGACATAGTTAATACTTAGCCCCAACGGGACTCGAACCCGTGTTTTCACCTTGAAAGAGTGATGTCCTAACCTCTAGACGATAGGGCCGTACATGAGCCATGAAGGAGTCGAACCTTCGACACTCGGATTAAAAGTCCGATGCTCTTCCGCTGAGCTAATGGCCCGCAATCCGCCGGCCACCAGCCGGTCCGGTCCGTAACCGAATGCGCAATATAAACCGGCTGCTCCGGCGTGTCAAGGTTCAAGCGGTTGCGCGCTAACCTATAATTTTACATGATGCTTCGGCTTTCTGGTAGAATAGCGCTGTGGTTTACCGGCGCATTCTGGTAAAGCTATCTGGAGAGTCCCTTCACGGGCCGATTGAATCAGGTATTCATCGCCCTACCCTAACCGCTTTCGCAAACGAAATCATCTCCGCGCAAGAGCTAGGGGCGCAAGTGGCTGTGCTCGTTGGCGGGGGTAACCTCTTTCGCGGGGAGTCGCTAACGGGAGACGGATATGTGCGAGTGACCGGCGACCAGATAGGCATGCTTTCCACCGTCATCAACGGCCTTGCGCTTCAAGATGTGCTGGAATCTATTGGCGCAGAAACACGGCTTATGACTTCGGTAAAGATGGACGAGGTTGCTGAGCCCTACATACGCCGCCGCGCAATCCGCCACCTTGAGCGGGGGCGCATCGTTATTCTTGTAGGCGGGATGGGCCGGCCTTACTTTTCTACGGACACAGCTGCGGTGCAGCGCGCGCTAGAGATTGGGGCTGACGTCGTGCTGAAAGGAACGCGCGTTGAGGGCGCATACGACAAAGACCCGGAACAACACCAAGATGCGAAGCTCTATGACTGCATAAGCTTTACCCGCGCCTTGGGCGAAGACCTGCGCGTGCTAGACCCGACCGCGTTCGCATTGTGCCGCGATAACGGGCTGTCCCTCATTGTTTTGAACATCCACAATATAGGGGCGCTGGCGGCAGCGGTTCGCGGGGAGCCTGTTGGCACGCTAGTGAACGTTTCAGGTTCGCGGGGCTGAAGCTATGCGTTATTGAAAGCGCCGGCGGAAAATGATAACCGGCTGTCGGCGCCAGCGGAGGTGAACACATAGTGAATCCAAAAAGTGAACGGCCAAAGGCTGCACGCCTGAAAGCGATCAATGCACAGATTTTCTTTATCCCTATCCTTTACTACATATTTAGCATCGTTTGGATTACGACTACCGACAAAATTGTCGCCGGCATGGCTACGACGCAACATGAAATGATGCTGCTTTCAATATTTAAAGGCGGGTTATACGTATTCCTCACTTCCGTGCTAATAGCAGGCATTCTTATCATTGCAGCGCGCCGCCAGCACATTGCAGATCAAAAGCAAAGGAAAACCGACGCCCTGATGCGGGCGCTGGTTGAGAACTCGCCAGATATAATTGCTTGCTACGGAAAAGACCTTAAATACTTGTATGTAAGCCCATCCATAATCGCGCTGGGCGGGCTAAGCGCCCAAGACTGCATCGGCAAAACAAACCGCGAGCTCGGCCTATTCCCCGCCTCCCAGCAAGACTTGGAAGAACTAATCCGGCGCGTGTTAGACACAGGAACCCCTATCCATACAACTTATGAGACTATAAGCGTATTAGGGCAAATCAGCCTTGACGTCAGGCTGATACCAGAGTATGGCTCTGATGGGTCGGTGATTTCGGTGTTTAGCATTGCGCGCGATACTACGGAGATTGTTCAAGCCGAGAATTCGCTTCGGGCAAGCGAGGAGCGCTACCGAGAGCTAGTTGAGAACTCCCAAGATGCCATAGCCATCTATCAAGATGGAGTATACGTTTATGCGAATCCCGCTTCTGCCCGTTTGCTTGGGTATTCTAATTCCTCGGAGATTGAGGGCAAGACCTTAGACGACTTGATTGCGCCTGAAGACCTGGCCCTAGTTATGGAGTACAACGAGCGGAGGACGCGCGCTCAGGACGCGCCATCTGTATATGAGGTTCGTATGCTACGGCGTGACGGCGCTGTTACATGGGTTCAAATGTCAGCCTCATTGCGCGAGTATATGAATAAGCCCGCAGTGCAGGTAGCGTATTACAGCATTGACGAGCGAAAAAAAGGCCGAAGAAGCGCTTAAGGTTCGGGAAGCAATGCTGCACGGCATCTTCGCCGCCGCCCCTATCGGCATTGGTATAGTTAAAAATAGGATTCTTGGTTGGACAAACACCGCACTCCAGGAGATGCTCGGATACTCCGGTGATGAGCTAAACGGAAAGAGCGCACGAGTGCTTTACGAAAGCGACAAGGAGTTTGCGCGGGTTGCCGAGGAAAAGCACCCCTTAGTTGAAAGAGAAGGTGTCGGACGGATTGAAACCCGGTTCATAGCGAAGTCAGGGAAGAAGCTGGATGTCCTGCTAAGCTCAGCCCCGATGATTCCAGGCCTGATCGCAGAAGGGCTAGTTTTTACGGCAATGGATATTACTGAGCGGAAGCGCTTCGAGCAGGCGCTGAAGGAGAGTGAGGAAAGGGAACGCCTTAAAGCAAGGGAGTTTGAAGCGGTACTGGAAGCAGCGCCGATAGCCGTGTTCATCGCGCATGATGCGAACTGCGAATACATGACAGGGAACCAGGCAGCTTACGACTTAGTTGGCGTCAGGCCGGATGAGAACCCATCCAAGTCTGCCCCTGCGAACGAACACCCGTCCTACCGCACGCTTAAAGATGGAGTTGAGCTTGAGCCAGAACAACTTCCTATGCAGATTGCGGCATCTACGGGTAAGGCTGTTTTCGGCTCGTCACTGACCATAATTAGGGCTGACGGCTCAGAGCGCCATTTGCTGGGTAACGCTGTTCCC
>JBBIJQ010000029.1:15381-24516 GCA_037445915.1 Planctomycetales bacterium
TGTTCCCCTTTTCGACAGCGGCGGGAAAGTGCGCGGGGCTATCGGCATATTTGTTGATATTACAGAGATTATTGGAGCTGAAGGGGCATTACTCGCAGCAAACGCGCAGATGGAAGCTCTCATTCAGGCTATCCCCGACATCGTATATATGAAAGACAGACATGGCGCGATTATCATCGTGAACCGGGCTTTTGAGCGTTTTGCCGGGCTTGACCGGAGCAGCATCGTAGGACGAACTGACAGCGAAATCATGCCGCCAGAGCTAGCTGCGATGCGCAGCGAGAGCGATTCCGTAGTTGCCGCATCGCTATCCCCAGACAGGTTTGAGGAAACATCTGTCGCCGCCAACGGGCGAACCGTATACTACGACACGATTAAGGCCCCGATTGTTTCTTTTGACGGCTCGTTTGACGGAATCGTAGGCGTAAGCCGGGATATTACTAGCCGCAAGAAGATGGAAGGCGAACTCAGGGAAAGCGAGCAAAGATTCCGCGCTATTGCAGAAAGCGCGCATGACCACATTTATATTAAGAACGCGTCCCTAAACTTCACTTACACCAACCCGGCAATGCATGCTTATTATCGGAAGACTGCCGAAGAGCTTATAGGTTGTTCGCTGAAGGATTGGGCAACAGAGGCAGAAGCCGCGCATATTGACCGCGATAACCAGCTTGTGTTAGCCGGCAATACTGTCCATTCTGAGGTAACGCTAACTATAAATGGCGTTATACGAACTCTAAGCGTCGTCAAGGTTCCCATCCGTGACAGCAAAGGCAGCATAACCAGCATATGCGGAATAGCCCGGGATATCACTGAGCATAAGCAGCTAGTTGAAGAACTCAAGCTCTACCAAGAGCAAATCCGCGACGTCACTGACGGGATGAAGGCGTACTTATTCAGCGCAAAAGTAAGCGAAGCCGGGGAATTCCTCGATCTCATGTTCACTTCGGGATTTAAGCGCATTCACTACAAGTCACCCGAAGACGCAATGAAGACTGTGCAAAGCTTCATTGAGATGGTCCACCCAAAGGACGTTTCGCAAGTAACCGTGAATATGCAGAAAGTGATGGCTAACGAGCCCGCATCCTATGAATACCGGATTGTCGGGCCTGATGCAGCCATACGCTGGATTCGCAATGATGTCCAGCCCTCAGCCGACGAGCATGGCCGAGTGAGGCACATCCGGGGATTCGCATACGACATCACAGAACAGAAAGAAGCGGAGGAAAAAGTCCTCGCAGCCGAAAGGCGTTTCCAAGAATTGCTGGACAATATCCAGCTCATCGTCGTCGGCACAGATACGAAGGGGATTGTCTTCTACGCCAACCCATATCTAGCGGGAATGGTCGGGATAGATAGAACCAGTTTGATTGGAGCCCAAGGAATAAGCCGCTTTGTGCCTGACGCATGGAAGAAACTGGCGAGCGAGTCCCACTCTATAGATGAAACGCGTTTTGAACAGTATGTTGAATACCCCCTAATCCGGTTTGACGGGGAAGTGCGGTTGGTTAGCTGGAGCAATACGATTCTTCGCGACAATCTAGGCAATGTTACGGGCGTGCTAAGCATCGGGCTTGACATTACCGATACCCGCCAAGCCGAAGAAGAGATTAAGAAGACCAGCGAAATCCGCCGCGCGCTTGCCTCGCGTATCTTGACGGCCCAGGAAACTGAGCGGGTTCATATAGCCCGCGAACTGCACGATGTTCTGGGGCAGGTGCTGACAGGCATAAAGATGGAATTGGACTGGTTGCGCTTGCAATTACCGGCTGGTGAATTGGGCGACAGGGTGCCGACAATAGCAAAGCTGGCTGACGATGCTATCAATGCGGTCCGTGATTTAGCTTATGGCCTTCGCCCGCCCGTGCTGGATGATCTTGGCATAGGGTCTGCGCTGGAAAGCCTGGTGCGAGACTTTGAAAGAAGGTCTGGCATACAATGCAGGGCGATGATTTACTCCCGCGCTGAAGCTATTAACCCCGTGCTCTCAACCGCCCTTTATAGGATCACCCAGGAAGCGCTGACCAACGTTATTCGCCACAGCGGCGCAACTGAGGCCACTGTACTTCTCAGGAAAACCAAAGACTCAATCAGCTTGATAATAAGCGATAATGGCAAAGGCTTTGACCTCGATATCATTGACAGCCCTACATCGCTGGGCATCGCGGGTATGCGAGAGCGGTCTGCGCTTCTTGGAGGCGAACTCGCAGTTGAAAGCTGGCCTGAAGGCGGGACTACCGTGCGAGCCAGCTTTCCTTTATCATCTTATGGGGTCAGTATGGAGGCAACATCGTGACACTACGAATAGTAATTGCAGATGACCATGCGATTGTCCGCGAGGGCCTGAAGCGCATTCTTTCCGAGCAGGAAGGCATTGAGATAGTCGGAGAGGCCGCCAACGGCTTTGAGGCTGTTGAGCTTGTCAGCACTATTAAGCCAGACATCATCCTCATGGATATCTCTATGCCGGAGAAAGACGGCCTTGATGCCACTCGCGAGATAATCGGGATGAAGTGCGGAACGAAAGTGCTTATTCTCACAATGCACAGCGACGAACACTATGCCCTGCGCACTATGCGCGCCGGGGCAACCGGATATGTCGTGAAAGGATCGCCATCTGAAGAGCTTTTCAAGGCTATCCAAGCTGTTAGCGAGGGTAGGCGCTTTCTCCCGCCAAAGCTGGAAAGCACATTCGCCGAGCGATACTTAACGCCGGAAGCTAATTACTCGTTGGCGGAAAGCCTTTCAGACCGGGAGTTCCAGGTGCTTTGCCTTCTCGCAACCGGCCTTGCCAACCGCGAGATTGCGGAGAAGTTATTTATCAGCGTTAAGACTGTGGACAGCCACCGCAGCCGTATCCTGGAGAAACTAGGGCTGCGGAATAACTCCGACCTAACACGTTTTGCGATGGAAAACAAGCTAGTATGAGGATAGTCCCGTTTGCGAGTGCATACCGAGAGGATGAAGCTGCAGCCTAGCGGCGCGGCATAAGCAATGAATTCCATCTTGCCCGGCGTGCGCCTGATGCTATAATCAGTAAGTGTTTGGGCGCTTAGCTCAGTGGTTAGAGCGCATGCTTCACACGCATGAGGTCACAGGTTCGAACCCCGTAGCGCCCAGTTGCCCCGCAACCGCGCTTCCAGCCATTTTGGCACCCGAAGCCCTGTTTAGCGTGTTATAATCGCAATGGTGACTGAATACCCACAGCGCGTCGTTATCATCACCGGCATGAGCGGGGCAGGCAAGTCCACCGCTCTCCGCTGCTTTGAGGACATGGGTTATTTCTGCGTGGATAATGTCCCGCCGCAGGTGATGGAAACGCTGCTGATGCTGCTTGCACAGTCCGGCTCTCACGCTAACGGAGTGGCTATTGTCTGCGACATTCGCAGCGGCGCCCTCTTTAACGACCTCCAGCGCATCCTTGAAGACCTTACCTCCAAAGGCGTGCATGCAAAAGTGATTTTTCTTGATGCGCATAACAGCTCGCTCATCAACCGCTACAAAGAGCTGCGCCGCCAGCACCCGCTGACGCAAGGCGGGATGTCCAACGAATCAGCAATTACTAAGGAACGCGAGACGCTGGAACCGCTAAAGCAGCTTGCAATTGAAGTTATTGACACGACGAACCTCACGGCGCGCCAGCTTACTGATTCTCTGCGATCGCTATTCACTTCTGGAGATAAGATGAGCCTCGTGTCTGTGACTCTCCTTTCTTTCGGGTATAAGTACGGCGTTCCACAGGATGCGGATTTCGTTTTTGATTCGCGCTTCCTCACAAACCCGTTTTACATTGAGGAACTTAAGCCACTTACCGGCAACGACCCTAAGGTTTACAGCTTTGTGATGAAAGACCCCCTGGCGCGAGAGTTCGCTGACTCTATCCTGCGGATGGTGGAGAGTACGCTGCCTGGTTTTGAGGAAATTCATAAGATAAACCTGCTTGTCGCCGTCGGCTGCACTGGCGGCAAACATCGTAGCGTTTCGCTCGTTAACCGCCTCAAAGAAGGCTTTGAAGCGCACGGCCGTCACGTGCTCGTCATCCACCGCGACATAGACCGAATGTAAGCGCTGGGCCGTAGATTCCCTATCAATTACATGTGGTTAGCACTACAAGTAACAATAGTTAGCGCAACTTGGGCAAGGGAAACCATGCGCTAATATGCTGTTAAGTTGTTTGTGTTGATTGAATATCACCTTGAGGCCGTTGAAAATCTTATGGATAAAGTAAATCTTCTGAAGGTAAGCTTTGCAGCCCGCACAGCACTATCAAGATCTTATCATGCGCCCTTATCAGAAGCCCTGCGAACGGGCTGCGCCCGTAAAGGGCGGATGCGCATCTAGAAACGAGGTTGCGCCCAATGAGCACTAGTGTTACAAGCAGACGCCATACCTTGATGAACCGAGTAACGGTTCCCATCCTTTTTGCTGTGCTGGCAGCAGGAACACTGCTAACATGGTGGACAGTCTCACAGACTGACCGCGAGATGCGCGCAGACTTACTGCGAGAGGCTAACCTGCTCGCAGATGCTTTGAAGGTTGACAGGATAAAGGCCTTGACGGGGACTGAAGCAGACGTGAATTCGCCTGCTTACGAGCGGATAAAAGAACAGTTTAGCGCAGTTAAGAATGCAAATCCAAAGTACAGGTTCATCTACCTCCTGGGCCGCAAGTACGCTCCTTCAACTGACGCAAGCCTGGCAAACACAAAGAGCACTATCTTCTTTTTTGTAGATAACGAACCGCCAGACTCTAAAGACTGCAGTCCGCCAGGGCAAGTATATGATGAAGCATCAGACGGAGTTAGGCGCACGTTTGATACGCACGTTTCCATTGTAGATGGACCCGTCACTGACCGTTGGGGAACCTGGATATCCGCGCTAGTCCCAATCCACGATTCGCAAACCGAGATGTTCGGCCTTGCCAGCACAGAAGACGCAAGAGCAACAGTGCTTCAAGCCATAAGCTACTACAGGGAATTCGGGCGGGAGCGGTTACTCAAAGAAGTAAATGACCCAAACGGGCAATTCCGAGTCGGCGACCTTTATGCGTTCATTTACGATAGCGAGATGACGATGCTGGCCCATCCAGTTAAGCCAGAGCTTGTTGGGCAAAACCTGCTGAACGAGAAAGACAGGGCTGGCGGCAAATATTTTCGAAAGGAAATCCAGCAAGTCGCTATGTCAAGGGGCAGCGGCTGGGTTGATTACGAGTATGAGAATCCCGCTAGCAAAGCTATTGAGCCAAAGACGACCTTTGTGATGCTCGCAGACGACCTGATTGTATGCGCTGGGGCATACAAGGGAACTGGCTCCATTTTAGCAGTGCTGGGAATAGATATTGATGCGCGGGGCTGGAATCAGATGCTCGCCTATTCCGCGCTGCCGCCAATTCTCTTCACATTGTCGCTTGCGGCGGTTCTGTTATTCAGTTCAATTCTGCTTTTCTTTCGGAATCGCATTACAGAGAAGTATCCCATCCAATCGCGGTATCTTGAACTCGCCATAATTTTATCCATCGGGATTGTGCTTACCTTGTTTGCTACGTGGATGGCCCAGAAAGGAGAGGCGCGAAACCGCAAGTTGGCTTTTGCCAAACTTGCAGAAAGCCAGACTGCGGCTGTCGCTGAAGATTTTCTTACAATACGGGATAGCCACCTTGAGAGCCTAGCCCTTTTCTATGAGTGCAGCGAAGGAATCACGCAAGATAAGCTGAGCCATTATGCCCAGCACTTAAGCGCCAATCGCGCCGTCCTAAGTTGGGCATGGGTACCTGCTGTTACCGCGGAGAACAAATCGCGCTTTGAGGAAGAAGCGCGAACGGCAGGCTTAAAGGGATTTGAGGTTTGGCAAGAGGACAAGGAAAGAAAACGGAAGCCAGCTTACGGGCGCGACGTGTATTACCCGATCTTACAGCTATCCCCTTTGGATGGCAACCAGGATTTGTTGGGGTTTGACATAGGCTCGGACCAAAGCCTTAGCGCTGCCGTTGTTGAGGCATCCCACACACGCTTTCCAACAAGCTCGAATCCCATTACTCAGGGCATTACCTTAGGCGCCCAGAAAGTAATTTCGATTTTACGACCGGTGTATGATGAAAAGGAGCCGGAACGTCTGCGCGGCTTTGTTGTCGCTGTGCTGCATCCTGTAGCTTTCTTGAAGGATGCTTACCACAAAGGCTATAACAACCTTGACTTAGCCCTCCTGCAGAAAGACTCTCAGCCTAGGTTACTCGCCACCACTATTAGCGAATATGAACCTCCTGACTTTGGACTTGCATTAACCCGCCCTGTACTCGCATACGGCCGCGCTTTTACTGTGACCGCGTATGCCGGGCCTGGATTCATGCGGCTTTATCCTGCGCGAATTGGCCTGCTAGTATTGCTAACTGGGCTAGTTTTCTCTGCCGCGCTATCCATCGTAATTTGGCTGACACTCCGAAGACGGCAGGAGCTTGAAAGGCTCGTAAACAGGCGGACCGCCGATCTGCACGAAAACGAGGCCTTCTTGAATTCGCTGCTAAGTGCAATACCGATCCCGGTCTACTATAAAGGCAAAGATGGCCGCTACCTCGGCGCAAACAAGGCTTATGAAGCCTATTTCGGCACGCCTAGCGAGCAACTGGTTGGCAAGACCGTATTTGACATCGTCCCGCTAGAGCTTGCGGAAGCCTATCACGCTAAGGATATTGAGTTATTTGCTGGCGGAGGGCGGCAACAATACGAGTCTCACTTGAGCGACGCGAGTGGCGAAATGCGCGAAGTTATATTCAACAAGGCTGTCCTTTCTGACAGCCAGGGTGCAGTTGCCGGGCTGATAGGCGCGATTCTCGACATCACCGACCGCAAGCGCGCTGAAGACAGGCTTGTAGAGACAAACCGGCAGCTTGAAACGGCAATCACAAAGGCTAATGAATTGGCTGAACAAGCCGAGGTGGCTAACAGGGCTAAAAGCGACTTCCTGGCTAATATGAGCCACGAGATCCGCACGCCTCTTAACGGCGTAATCGGCATGACCGGGTTGCTGATAGACACTGACCTGACCCAAGAACAACAACGCTTCACGGAAGTCATACGCTCCAGCGCGGAGTCGCTACTTGGGCTTATTAACGACATCCTTGATTTCTCAAAGATTGAAGCAAATAAGCTGGAGCTGGAAATCCTGGATTTTGACCTCTTAAGCTTGCTGGACGATTTTGCCGACACCTTTGCATTGCGGGCGCACGAGAAGGGGCTGGAGCTGAACTGCAGCGCCGACCCTGCGGTTCCGACTTTGCTGCGCGGGGACCCCGGGCGCCTCCGCCAAGTTCTCACGAACTTGGCTGGCAACGCCATCAAGTTCACATCAAAAGGCGAGATTGATATCCGCGTCAGCATGGAATCCGAAGATTCGGAACACGTATTGCTTCGTATCGCTGTGCGGGACACTGGCATCGGCATTCCAGAAGATAAGTTCGCCCTGCTCTTTGACAAGTTCAGCCAGGTGGACACTTCAACTACGCGCCGTTACGGAGGCACTGGACTTGGCTTGGCAATCTCAAAACAGCTTGTTGAGCTAATGGGCGGGGAAATTGGCATCACAAGCCAAGAGGGCGAAGGCTCGGAGTTTTGGTTCACTGCGCGAATGGGCAAACAGCCTGCAGATCAGCAAAAGGAAGGCGCAGATGTCGCAGACCTCAGCGGCGCGCGTGTGCTGATAGTGGACGATAACGCGACTAGCCGCGAAATCCTGGCAATGCGGTTGGCTGCGTGGGACATGCGTTCGCGAGAAGCTCAGGACGGTCCTGGCGCGCTAAACGCCCTTCAACGGGCGGTGGAGGAAAGCGACCCCTTCCGAATTGCCATAATAGATATGCAGATGCCTGGAATGGATGGCGAGACATTGGGCCAAACAATTAAGGCGAACCCTCTTATGGCTGATACTAGGATGGTGCTACTGACTTCACTTGGAATGCAAGGGGACGCCCAGCGTTTTGCGCAAAGCGGTTTTGCAGGCTACCTTACCAAGCCAGTCCGCCACCAGGAGCTGAAAGCCGTCCTCTCCCTTGTGCTGGCAAGCCGGGATGACGCTAAGCCCACCCACTGGCCAATTGCCACGCGCCACACCGCCCGCGAGGCGTTGAATGTTCGTGTAGGCCGCAGGGCGCACATTCTGTTGGCTGAAGACAACGTTACGAATCAGCAAGTAGCCCTTGCCATCCTTAAGAAGCTCGGCCAGCGCGCCGACGCGGTGGCTAATGGTGCCGAAGCTATTAATGCGCTGGAATCTATCCCCTACGATTTACTCCTGCTTGATATGCAGATGCCCGTAATGGATGGTTACGAAACTGCTGCAAGTATCCGCAGCCCTCAATCTAAGGTCCTCAACCGTGACATCCCGATTATCGCCATGACTGCCCGCGCAATGCAAGGCGACCGCGAAAAGTGCTTGGAAGCTGGCATGAACGACTATGTCTCCAAGCCGGTCTCGCTACAGGCGCTAGCAGAAGCGCTCAGAAAGTGGCTGCCGAAAGATGTTAGAAACCCGGCTGTCGAGATTATGAGTGCTCCTAAGCGAGACTTAGCCGGCCAGGCTTCAAACATAGGGCCGTCAGTTTCAGTCTTTGACCGCGCCGCTATGCTTACGCGGTTGATGGGTGACAAGGATTTGGCGCGGACGATACTGAGGGGCTTTCTGGAAGATATTCCGCGCCAGATTCAAGCCTTGAAAGAGCTTTTGGGCGCTGGTGATATCAAAGGTGTTGAAAATAAAGCTCACACTATTAAAGGCGCCGCCGCCAACGTCGGCGGCGATGCCTTGCGCATGCTGGCTGACGAACTAGAGAAAGCGTGCAAGGCTGGCGATCTAGCCGCTATCAAGGCGCTTTTTGAAGGGCTAGAGGAGCAGTTCATGGAGTTAGAGGAAGCGATAATTAATGAACTATAGCTACATACGGCAATAGGTGGGCTGCGCCTTGACCGCGCTGATTGAAAGGCTTTGCCGTCAGGCACTAGCATTATGATAAGGAGAACCTTTATATGCGCATTTTGATTGCCGAAGATGATTACACTTCCCGCTGCATCCTATTGGCGGTATTGAAGAAGTGCGGCTATGAAGTGGTGGAGACAGTCAATGGGGCTGCTGCTTGGGATGCAATGCA
>JBBIJQ010000030.1:0-2471 GCA_037445915.1 Planctomycetales bacterium
CCAAGCTCTACAGCATGGAAGCCTACGGTTTTATTATCCTCATCGTTTTGCTCTTTACCGGCTTGCTGGGGCAGTTTCTTAGGTTCGCGCTGCTAGGCTTTGGCTGGATAACCATGCACATTTTCGGCAGTGAATTTACAGCTTACCTGCTACAGGCGGCGCGCATATCCTAAACCGGCGGGATCTATGCCTGAAGCCTACGAGATAAAGCTCGCAAACTTCACAGGCCCGATTGACCTGCTGCTCCACCTCATCCGCGTTAACCGGATGGACATCTTCAGCCTAGACCTGCACACAATCACGCGCCAGTACTTAGAAGCCGTCACCAGCGAAGAAGCCTCCTCATTGGAAAACGCGTACTATTTTTTACTGATGGCATCAACGCTGCTGGAGATAAAGAGCCGCCTGCTCTTGCCAATGCGCGCTGAAGAGCAGAAGCCCGGGGAGCCGACCGGCGAAGAGATGAAGGCTGACCTTGTGCGGCGGCTGCAGACCTACAAGAACATCAAGGATATCGTCTCCTGGTTTGATGCCCGCGAGGAACACCAGCGCAAGCTTCTGTACCCTATCTTGCACAAGCGGCTGGAACGGAGCATCGTTTATTCGATGAAAGACGTGTCCCTGTATGACCTGCTCACGGCTTTTGAGGAAGTCGCCGGCCGCGTCCGCCCGACAGGCGAGGTTACATACGGCGACGAAGACCTGTCAATTAACGAAGTCTGGGACGAAGTCGTCGCATCATTGAAGGTGAGCATAGGAGGCGCGCTGCTGACTGATGTCCTAGCGCTGCGGCGGACAGCGTACTGGTTCGTCGTCTCTTTCCTGACCATCCTTGAACTCATTCACGCCGGTCGCCTCCAGTTCGCCCGTCAAGGCGATGATTTCAAGCTAAGCCTTATAGATCCGCAGCCTGCGGACGATGGGACGGATGCTTTGCCTGCCGCGCCCAGTACGCCCTAAAGAAGAAAAGCGAGAGTGCAGCCGACACCCCCAAGTTCAGCGACTCCACTTCCGCTTGCATTGGGAAATTCAGCAGGTAATCGCTTTTCTCGCGCAACAGCCTGCGCACACCTCTTTCTTCGCTGCCAATGATAAACGCCATCCGCTTTGGGAACTCAAAGGTAAACATGCTGTCACCGTTGTGCGCATCCAGCGATGCCACCCAGAAGCCCTTTTCTTTCAACGCTTCAATCGCTTGAGCGAAGTTCGCGCCAAAGATAATCGGAGTTCTGTAAGTCATCCCCGCAGAAGCCTTGTGAACAGTGCAGTTCACGGGCGCGACCCCGAACTTTGGCAGTATCACCGGCGCACCTGATGCGGCAGCCGAGCGTATCGCCGCCCCCAAGTTTTGCGGGTCGTTCACGCCGTCAAGCAGCAGCATCGCGGCTTCATCGGGCAACTTGGCGATGACATCGGCAAGCAGTTCTCCCCTGAACACGCGGGTAATGCCCGCAGCCCCCTGGTGCGCCATTCCTTCCAGCGCATGAAACCAAGGCGCAGCCTCCAGGCAGTCCACTCTGATTCCCTGCCCTTCGGCGAGGCTTTGCAAGTGGGATAGCCGTTCAGATTTTACAGTGCCAAGGAAAACGCGCTTGACCGCTCGGGCACTTAGCGCCTCGGCAAGTGGGTTAATGCCGTAGATGAAGTCGCCTGGAAGCTGCGAAATTGGCGGCTTGCGCCTCTTGGAAACTGGTTCACGCACAGCCCCATTGTAGCAAAGCGAGGGACCCTTGCGGGCCCCTCGCCAATGAGGTACTACCAATGAAGTCTCGTAAGTCATATATATAGACTACTGCTCCGACGGTTTTGTTCCAAGTTCGTGTAAACTATTTTCGTGGAGTTTCGGGCATCCGTAATAGCGGCTGGAAGGCTGCTACAGGCGGCCTTATGGCTTATCCTCCTGGGAGGGGCTGCGGCTGCGGCAGCCTATTTTCTCCTCGCCGAAAAAGGCGTGGCTCCGGTTGCAGGCAACTACTATGCCTACCAGCTTGGGTGGGAACACGGGCTTTGCATTGGCGCACCTTTTGCGGGCGAAGCAGACTTTGTCTCGGCCTTGGAAAATCAAGGATTTACGCTAAGCCGCAAGATGCTAACCGACGACTTTGAGTTCATTTCCCCTGGCAGGGTCTATCTATTCCGGGTAAAGACCCACCAAGGGAAAGTCAGCGCGTTATACCACTACTTATTGAATGGCGTCCCCCGCCCGGAGAACCGCGTGAACTTCCTGGGAGACAGCGCTGCAGAAATAGAGAAAGCGCTGGGAGAACCAACGATGATTGTGCCCGATCCGGTCCTGCGGTATTTGTATGAGCTGGAGGATGCGGACCTGTCGGTGATGTTCGGAAAGAGCGGCTGGGCAGTGGAAACCGTGTTGCAGCGCCCCGTCAGGCGCAGCCCGTCACAGTAAGGCCGGCAGTGGCTCAGCGTCGCGGCGGTTTAGCTACTCAGCCTCGGTCTGCATAAAGAACGTG
>JBBIJQ010000030.1:2481-13273 GCA_037445915.1 Planctomycetales bacterium
CGGTCAACCGGTTCTGGCTTCGGCGGGATGCGTTCTTCACGGCGCGTGCGCGGCTTCTTAGTGACTTCGGTGTAGTAGCGCATATCTAAGTTCGCCAGCAAGCCGGGAAACTTCTGCTCAAAGTCTCCCGCGCGGGAAAACTGGCCGATGAAGAAACCGTCGGTTTCAAAGTCCCAAACCGGCGGGCGCTCCACGCCGAATATCATTCCCTTCTCGTAATCAAAGAAGTAACGCGCCGCAATGGAAAAGTTACCGAGCGCTTCATACTTGACTATTTCGGTATCGTTCTCTTCCTGCCAATATTGGTGGAACTCAACGATGCCGTGTGTATCAATAATGGCGATTGAGCGCATGCCGATGCGGGTGAAGCCAAGCACGCGGTACATAAACTTGGTCATCACCGGGTCGGGCAGGCCGGGGACGTTCAGGGGTATTGTCGCGAACCACATGTCCTCGCGCCAGACCGGATAGTCCGGCAGGCGAAGGCAGTGGTTCCACTCAAAGAGGTGGCCCGCGTCAATCCTGATTTCGCCTGGGGAGATTGACTTGCGCGAATACTCGCGAAGGCGGGAGAGCCCCTGCACGTCAAGCACATCCCCGCTCTTTGTTTGAACGTAGCTTAGAGAACTAACGAGGATGTTGTCCACGCTGAACGTGGGGTCTATATCGCCAGTGCGCTCGTCGTTTCCACCGCCGTTGCCGCCGCCGCCGCCGCCGCCCTGCAAGACGTCGCCGCCGATGGGAGGGGGCTGGGGCGCGTTAGCGCTGTCAAGCGGGGGATTCTGCTGCAGGATGTTTGACTGGCGCTGGTTATTCCTGTCGCCTTGGTCTTGCTGTAACTCGCGGTTCTCGCGCCTCCGGCGGATAGGCGAAGAGAAAACATCATAGTCGTAGAAGGTTATGGAGTGCCGGTTAAGCCCGTGAAGCGCGGCAGTAACCGTATCGCGGTAGATTGCGCGGATACGGAAAGTCCCACCAAGCTGTGTTAGGTCGCCTGGGCGAGTTATCGCGCCGCCTAGCGTAATAATGGTCATATAGCGGCTGTACTCGTCTTCTTCCGGATCAAAAGAAAGCGTCACCGGTTTATTGACACGCGCCAGGGCAGTAAACGCACACAGCGTTAGCACTGCGAAAATTACTAAAGACCCGGTTATCAGTCTCATCCGCATATACGTCCCCTGTTTATTAGGTAAACAGATAGACCCGCAACACAGCCAGCGGGTTCCATAATTCCCAACTACGAAACTGGAGCAGAGGAGATTCGAACTCCTGACCTTATCCATGCCGAGGATACGCGCTACCAACTGCGCCACTGCCCCAAAATCAGATAGCAAGCGGTCTTGCTTCCGACCAGAGTTCCTCCAGCCGGTAGAATTCCCGAACTTCAGGCAGCATTATGTGCACAACAAGCCAGCCGTAATCAAGAACTACCCAGCTGCCATCGCGGTAGCCCTGAAGGCTGTCTTGGATTATATCATATTCCTTGAAGCGCTCTACGATACGGTCGGCGATAGCGCGTGTCTGCAATGCCGTCTCGCCTGTGGCAAGGGCCATAATATCCAGGTAGTCCACAACCCCCGTCATGTCCAGGAAAACAATGCCTTCGGCCTTCCTGTCCAGGGCTGCGTCTTTCGCCACAGCAAGCGCGTCCGACACAGTCAGGTTGTCCGCCAGTTTCGCTAGCTCAATCGCTTTTGCCACGAGTCCCCTTTGAAGGTTAGATTCAGCATATTCTAGCACTATTCTGCTTGCGCGCGAGCATGATGGGCTGCGCCGAGTAGGCTGGCACGGCTGCGCAGCTTGGATGTCTCAATTCTGGGCTTGGGGCCAAGCCCCTCCAGGATATTATTCGCCAACGCTTCCCTCGCCGCAGGAAGGAAGGCCGCATGCGCTCGGCTAATGCCCCCGCCAATTATGAAGGCCGGCGGGGTAAACAAGTTAAATACGTTCGCCATCCCGATGCCCAGGTAATGCCCGAACTCCTGGTATGCCTTGACCGCGGCTTTGTCGCCGCGCATGAACGCCTGCGAAACATCGTAGGGCGACATCGCATCCTTGCTCCCGCCGTAGCGCCTGTAAGCAGCCATCAGAGCGTACCTGCTCACATACGCTTCTAGGCATCCTCTTGCCCCGCAGCCGCACTTCGCTCCGCCCACGCGGACTTTCATATGCCCGATTTCAGGCGAGATGCCGCCCAAGCCAAGGACCGCGCCGGCCTTGCTTATCATGCTTCCGCCAAGGCCGCTGCCCAGCGTCAGCGCGCAAAGGCCGTTATGCTTGCCTGCGAACTCGTAATGAAATACGCCAAGCCCGAAGGCGTCAGCGTCGTTGATGACAAAGGTCGGCACGAGGAATCGCGCGTGCAACGCTTCCGCAAGCGCGAGCTTCTTCCAACTTGAGTTTGGCGAAAAGACAATCGCGCCATCGCGGATCACGCCGCAGCTTCCCGCGCCGATGGCGTCAAGCTCATGCCCGCCTGCTTTTGCAAGCGAAATGAGCATCCTGCTGATAAAGTCCAGGAACTCGCGCGCGCCCTGCCCTGGCACGATAATCCTCTCGCGCGTAGCGATGATTTCGCCGCTTTCGCCGATTATCCCTGCGCGCACAGTCGTCGCGCCAATGTCTAACGCGCCAATCACTTGCCGCCTCCCAGCAAGAACTGCCCCGAACTTGTTCCGGCAGCGGGAACATCGTCGCCGCTTCTAAGCGGCTCTAGATCCGCCAAGTCATCCTGCAAAGTAAAGGTCAGCCCTCCGGCTGTGAACTTGACTACGCGGTTTGGCTCGCGCCGCTCTACAAAATACTCTTCCGCAAAATCAACGAAGGTCAGGCGCAGGCGCGCGCAATCATGTTGCTCCGCGGTTGCGGCGTAAATAGTTACGTTCCCAAGATTCTCAAGTAGCGCGGCATGGTTGCGGTGCTGGAACGGCGCCGTTACGAGAACAACGCTTTTCTCCGGCAGCTTCGCCACCGCAAGCTTGCTTACGAGCAGGTATATCTCGTCAAAATCAAGAGATTTCATCGGCCTGCGAAATGACGAGAACGTGCCGGTGTCCCCAGAGTCTTGGCGTACTGCGACCATGTCGTAGAAATACTCCGCCGCCCATGTTTCCAAAGGCTTGGCTGAAGCGGCGTTCAGCTCTTCAATCTTTGCGTATAGCTCAAGCGTGTATTTGACCGGCAACAGATTCGCCGCGTCAACTACAAGCCGTGATTTCCCGGGGAAGGGAAACTGGTAAGACTTAAGGAGTTCCGCGCGCACGACCCCGCTCTCCATCACTAGCCCAAACGAGAACTCGGCCTTGCCGCGAATGGCTTTGTTCGCGTCCTGCACAATGTAAACCAGCCGCTTGCGGGCGTAGCCCGATGCTAGGTCAACATATTGCGGGAGCAGCGTGTCTTTGCCTATTAGGAGCAGTTTCGCTCCGACCGTTGGCGGGGAGGAAAGCAGGCTGCCTTCCGGAGGCTGCTGCGAAAACGCTAAAGGCATAACGAGCCAAACGGCTGCAGCCAGCGCAACGCACAACAACGCCTTAAAACACCTGCATCCCATCAGAAACACCTTTGCATCAGCCACAGCACAAGAACAACCATTCCAATCGCCAAAGCGGTTTCTTCCGTGTGCTTGTAACGCCGCTCTCGCTCCAATAGCCCTTCCGGCGCATCGCGCATGCCGCGAAAGTCGTAATAGCACATTTCCCCGTCTCCGGCATGGGAAAGGGACCAATCATATACCGCCTTTGGGTTGAAATCAGGCGGGGGCGGCACGGACTTAGCAATGTCATCCTCCGCTTCTGCGCGTGCCTGAAAGTTGCGGAAAATTTCGTCCAGCCGCCGTATCCTCTCATGCACAGTGGTAACCTCAGCCTCCGGCGGGCGTGAAATCTTTTCCAGATCAAGCGGCAGCACGTCTGCCAGCGACTCTTCGGTGATGCGCGATCCTTTGACAAACCAGTTGAAGTCGGCGGCCTTCATCAGTTCTTCGCCCTTTAACTTGTCCACAACGACCTTGAGCTTTGCCTCGCGCCACTTGATGTACGTCCGCACGTCAAGGCTCAGCGCGCACTGCAAGTCAATGCTTGCCGATTCCCTGAGCGCCAGCAGCGGCAGCCCGTCTTCCTCCAGCGCGTGGCTGTAAAGAAACTTGGCGATGGTCGTTAGGTATCGGTTGCGCTCGCGCGAATACACAGCGTCGCTGCGCAGGACTTTCGCGGCTTCGTGATGCTTCCCTATCCCAATGTCTGCTATGGCCTTGAGGATGTGGAAAGTCAAGTCAAGGTCGTCGCGGTAGCCGATGTTGTCAGCGCTGAGGTGGCTGGAGGCAGCATCCAAATCCCCGTTCGCCAACGCAATCTCCCCAGCAACAATGCGCATCTCATCCCGCCAGCCGTAAAAGCTTGTCATGTCCCGCAATGCCTGCACGGCCTCAACTTCCTTGCCGAGCTTGCCTAACGCGACTGCGAGCGCAAGAGAAACTCCGAAGTAATCGGGATACACCGGGAAAAACTGGAAGCGGCTTATGCGCAGGAGAAAGCGTAGCGATGGGCTAAGTTTCCGCGTCAGCATACCCGTTGAGGCTTGCTGGCTTCGGGCGAGGCCCAACATCTCCGCAGCCTCATCATAATTGCAGTTACCGAGCGCAAAAAACCCGCCTAGAGCGCATGCGTCAGGATGAACCGGCGAAAGGGCGCGGATTGCGCCGATAAGGCGTTGCGCCTCCATGCCGTCGTATTGTTCCATCGCCGTTAGCGCTTTGCGCAACATCTTGTCAGGCGCGGGGAGCGTCACCAACACTGCCCAGGGGATTTTGGTGCGTAACAGCACGTCCCCGTCATATGCCTTGTAGGTCGGCGTGATGACGGACAGGGGCAGGTTGTTAAACGCAATACTCTTCATCGCAGGCCGCACACAGAATACACCAAAATAGCGCCCGCCACGTTCATCTGTTTAGTTCAGCGTATAACTTAAGCTTACTTGGAACGACCTGTTCGCAGGCCCCAAGTCAGTCGGGAAAGCTGGGAATTTCGGCACTGCGCGCAGAGCCTGCATCGCGCTATCGTCAAGCTCAGGGAAACCGCTGTTTGAGCTTATCTGCGACGAAACCAGGCGCCCGTCCTGCGAAAGAGTGAACTTTAGCTGCACAATCCCTTGGTGTCCAAGCTTGCGCGCAATCTGCGGATAGAGCTTCTGTCCCTCAATAAGCTGGACTAGCTGCGAGTGATATGCGGCGAGAATCGGCGCTAGCCGGCGGTCGTCCAAGGGCGCGCCTTCCGTCCCGCCTGGCTGGTTCCCTGCACTTTCAGTTGTGCTCATGGGAACAGCGGCTTCGCCTGCGCCTTCCACGTCATGCGCCCCGTCCACTTGATCTGTGCCACCTTCCTCAGGCGAGGGCGTTCCATGCGCAATTTCCCCTTGAGCGCGCGCCAGAACGCCTTCATTCAGGGGCTGAATGCCCGACATAGCCCGCATCATTTCGCCAACCGAGGCGACTTTCCCCATCGGTGCGTTTTTTGGCGCGGGATGGATGGGCTTCGCAGCTTCCTGCGCACTTGGGCTTGAACTGATGTTTAGAAGCACTGTGCGGCTCGCAGAGTCAGAACCAGCCGATGGCGAAACCAGCGCTGTGATGGCCGTCACTGCGGCTAGCGAGATTACAAGCGCGCTAGCGCGGTATAGCCTCATTTCGTTGCCGCCTCCAGGGCTACCGACTTCACCGGCGACCCGCGTATGATATCCAAAACCTCTACGATTCGCCTAAGCCCTACCCGTTCATCTGCCTGTAAGCGAACCAGCCCGACTTCTTTCGGCGACAAGGCGCTTAACTGCTGAGCGAGCGCGGCATCGCTGACTCGCGCCGAGTTGAAAAATATCGCCCCGCTTTCGTCAACCGAGATGGTCACGGCGGCCTGCCCTGTGGGCATTGCGGTTGTGCTCCTTGGAAGCTGAACCTCAATCGCCGGCTGCATGTAATGCGTGATGAGCATGAAAAAAAGCAGCAGGTTGAAAACGATGTCCACGAGCGGCGCAATGGGAATGCCGGGAGCCGGCGTGCGGCGCGTGCGGCGCGGAAGAATCATAGACACCGGCTAGAGCACCTCCCATCTTCTGCGTCGGAAGTCGTCGGCGATGCGCGCTATGAGCAGGTGCAGTTCCCGTTCAAACTGCGCCAGGCGTGACGAGAAGTAGTTGTGCGCAATGAGCGCGGGAATGCCGATGGCCAGCCCGACTACAGTCGTCAGAAGTGCTTCCCAGATACCCCCCGCGAGGTCGCTTGGGGTCACCAACCCCGATAGCGCTTCAATACGCATGAACGCGCTCACTAGCCCGGTGACCGTTCCCAGCAGCCCAAGGAGCGGCGCTGCCTGCGCGATGATGCCCAGGCTGGGCATGCCATATTCCGCGTCTTGCAAGTCGCGCTCGGCCATCTGCACGGCAAGCTCGGCAGGCAGCCTTTTCTCCCCGCGCGCGCTAAGCAATGCGGAGAAGATGCGCGACTTGCCCGGCAGGTCGGGGAGAGTGTCAGCGTCAGTCACCAGCGCGATATGCCTGCGCTGCAGCCTGAGGATGAAATGGTAGTAATAGAGCCTCTCCAAAATCAAATAGAGCGCCCAAACTGCCATAGCCAGGAGCGGCCACATTACTAACCCGCCTTTTTGGATGAGAAACAACTGGGTGCTTGCCTCCGCCTAATTCTACCGCAGATGGGGCAAAGACGCGTTTTGCATTTGCGCCCGCTTGTTATACCATTACCGATGTGAGACCCTTACTGGAAGCCCCAGCAGGAACAGACTGGTGGTAAGGCGCTTTCAGCGTTCTTACAACAGGCTCGGAAGCAAGGGCAGCCTTGCCTGGCCGGCCGCAATAGTCGCGCTTATCATCGTCGCCTGGCTTATCAGCCTCATAGCAGGAGGGGGGCAAGTTGGTGGGATGGTAACTACGGCAACCAGCAAGACCGCTAAGGCAGCCAACTCTGTCGGCCAAGAAGCTGTCGGCTTCTTTGAAATTTTCCGCTTCCGCAACAATGTCCGCCGCGCCCGCAAGATGGAGGCTGAGATCGGGTTTCTCAAGATGGAACTCCAACAAGCGGCGGCCGCCAAGCGTCAAAACGAAGAACTGCGCCGTCTTCTTAATCTCAGCATACCGTCCGGCTTCCAAAGCGTCGGCGCGGAAGTGGCCACGCGCAGCATGGACTTGTGGTTTGACACGCTGGTGCTTGACCGGGGAAGCGAAGCCGGCATCAGCGTTCAAAACCTGGTCGTGAACTCGCGAGGGGTAGTGGGCGAAGTCGTTGAGGTAGGATATTGCTACTCCAAGGTGCGCCTATTGACAAGCCCTGATTTCGCGCTTTCGGCGGTGACGAACACCTCCAATGTCGGGGGCATAGTGATAGGCACAGGCCCGACACGCCTAAGCCTGCAATACGTACCGCTGGAGTCCGGCCTGCGGCTGCAAGAGAAAGTTTACTCAGCCGGGCTGGCTGCGCAGGCGGACGGCAAGCCCCGCCCGCGCGGGATACTCATCGGCCTAGTGGACAGCATCAAGAAAAACCCCGGCCAGCCAATGCTGCATATTGTCGTGCGGCCGGCGATTGACGTGAGCAATTTAGGCTTAGTGGCCGTCTTAATCCCAAAGTGAGAACTCCCAGGGCAAAGGCACTTTTCCTCTTCATTGCCGCAATGGCCATCCAACTTGCGCTGCTCCAGCATTCGCCCTCATTCGCCAAGACATTTGACTTGCCGCTGCTACTCCTCGTCGCGCTGGCGGTGTCACAGGAGCCGCTGCTCGTGCTCGTTTTCGCAGCCGCCACCGGCCTAGTCTTCGATTCGCTTACCGCTTCGCACACTCTAATGCTTACTAGCTTCTACCTCGGCACCAGCGCGTTCATTTCGCTGCGCAAGCCGTATGTGTTCCTGAATAATCCTTTCCCGTTCATGGCTACGGTCGCCGCGCTCGCGCTGGGGAAAGTAGTTTTCGCCTACTTATGGACGGTGATGTTCGTTAAGCCAGTAAGCCCTGCCCTGCTTGCGCATATTAACTGGGTTGGATTGGCGCTCATCATCGCGCTCTCTTGGCTCGCTGCGTCGCGGTTGCTGCTTATGCTCAAAGACCCGGAGGTGCTTGACTTTGAGGTTAGGCGGTAGCAAACAGCGAATCCACTTGGGGCGAGAAGGGGCGTACGCGCTTTTTCTCGCGTTCCTGCTCGCGCTGCTGGTGTCCCATGTCTTCAGCCTTCAAGTCGTTAGGCACGGCACCTACCTCGCAAAATCGCTGGGCAACAAGATTCAGGCGATTCCGCTGCTTCCCCCGCGCGGCGAGATTTACGACCGCAGTGGAAAGCCGCTTGCAGTCAACCGCCCCTCCTACATCCTTAAGTATTTTCCTCCTGCGGGCGACGCGAAGAACGACGAGACGCTCGCATTCATCGCTCAATGGCTCGCGACTAATCCGACGAAGCTCGCAGAATCGGTCAATAAGCAAAGAAACATTCTCTACGCCTTCCAACCGGTTACGGTAGCCGACGACCTTTCGCTGGAGCGAGTCGCATACATTGAAGAGAACCGCAAGCAGTTCCCCGGCTGTTATGTTGACGCGGCGAACTCCGTCCGTTACTACCCGCTGGGCCCAGCGGCGGCCCACCTTATCGGCTACACTGCGCAAATGGCTGAAAAGGAGTTTGCTGCCCGCAAGGCCGCTGGCTACCTCGCCAACGAGCCGCTGGGCAAGGAAGGAATTGAGCGGCAGTACGAAAGCGACCTGCGCGGCGCGCTGGGCGAGCGCGACATTGAGGTTGACCGCTACCGCTACTTCAAGCGCGTCGTCGTAGAGAAGCCCCCAACGAAGGGGCGCGACATTTACCTAACTATTGACAGCCGCATCCAGTCTGCGGCCTACAGCGCGCTTGGAGGAAGGCGCGGCGCGGCAATCGTGATGGACCCCAATACCGGTGAAGTCCTCGCGCTGGCAAGCTCGCCGTCTTACGACGCCAACCTTTTCCGCGCCAAGAAGGGCGGGGATTATTTCGCGCGCGTCATTAGCGATAACCGATTCCCTATGCTAAACCGCTCGGTAGGCAACACCTACGCCCCCGGCTCCACAATCAAGCAGGCAATCGTTTTGGGCGCGCTAGAGTCGGGCGCAATCGGGCGCAACGCAACTTACTACTGTCCCGGCTATCTTGAAATCGGCAACCGCAAGTTTTACTGTTGGCAGAGAACCGGGCATGGCACGCTGGGGCTGCTGGACGCAATCGGCAAGTCGTGCGATGTCGCGCTTTACCACATCGGCCTTAAGCTTGGTGTCTCCGGCCTTCGGCGCATTTACCGCGAATTCGGGTTTGGCGAGCCCACGGGCATTGACTTGCCCAATGAAGCTTCCGGGACAGTGCCCACAAAGGAGTGGAAGCGCAGGCATTACTCCGGCAAGAACTACAACGAGGTTGACCGCATCTGGTATGACGGCGACACGGCGAATATGTCAATCGGCCAGGGCTTTATGCTGGCAACGCCTCTTCAAGTCCTGATTATGGCGAACACAATCGCATGCGGTGGCAAGACCGCGCGACCCGTGCTCGTAAAAGGGATGGGGTCGGCGGGTGAAGTTGATGCGCCGGTGCGGCAAGCCCCGCAGGTTCATAATTTTACCGATGAAAACATGCAAGTCGCGCGCGATGGAATGCGCCGTGGCGCGCTGCTGGGAGGAACAGCGGAAACAATGCGCAGCCTGCCTGTATCCGTCGCCTGCAAGACCGGCACCGCCGAAGTCTGGAAAGGAGAGCCGCACAGCTGGTTTGTCGGCTACTTCCCCGCGAAAACCCCGCAGGTTTCCGTCGTCGTCTTCCTTGAAAACGGCGGCTCTTCCGCAACCGGCGCTGTCCCTGCCGCCAAGCAGCTCATTGCGCAGATTGCGAATATCTTGGATATGCGAACCAGCCTGTAATGCGCAAACTTGTATCGCGCCCGTCCAAAATTCGGGTTTCGTGTCGGGTGCGCCGGGCTTTGCCAGCCATTGAAGCGCCGCCTACCCACACATATTCCAGAGCCGGGCTGGCGACCCTCCGCCGCTTACGCTATGGCGCGTAAAGCCTGGCCTACCCATTGTTGATGCAATGAGATTCCAGAGCTAGGCTAAAGCCACGACCTAACCAAGTTAGAACGGCAACCCTACGCCAACGAAAAGCCCAGGCTGGCGGCTACCACAGTGAAGGGTCAAACTTCATCACGAGGGCGTCGCTGCCGCCGCCGCCAATGTCCTGAACGCCGTCGGGCGCGCCTTCGGTCCCGCTAGGCGAATTCTCTGTTCCGCTGGCGAAGTCGTCGGCGCCTGAAGGATTGCCATCATTGCCGCCAGGCTCAAAAGTTGACCCTGAAGCCTCCGCCCACGAGCCATTGATATCAGGCGCAAATCCCCCGAGATACACATATCCACTGCCATCCACAGATAGGGCGTATGCTTGTTCAAAGTCAGTCCCCCCCCAGGTCTTCTGCCAGAGCAAATCCCCGGCTCCGGAATACTTGAGAAGGAAAGCATCAGAATTGCCTGCGCCGAAGCTAGATGTGTATCCTGCTACATACACGTTCCCGCCGCCATCTACGGATAGGGCGTATGCTTCTTCCAAGCCAGTTCCCCCCCAGGTGTGCGTCCACCCTTGGGGAAGAACAGTTAGCGGGAAGTTGTAGTTGTCCGACCCATAGGCGTTGCTCACCACCAAGTTGACCGAATAGCTACCCGGCGCGCCCAGCGTTACTGTAGGGCTTGCTTCAGTGCTCTCGTTGGGCGCAGCCCCGCCGCCAAA
>JBBIJQ010000030.1:13373-23777 GCA_037445915.1 Planctomycetales bacterium
AAGTCCCAGGCGTAGGTGAACGGCTGCGCGCCTGCAATCACCGCGCTGAACGCAACGCCTGTTCCTGTGACTCCTTCTGTCGGCGATACTGATGCTACTACCGGCGGCGCACCAACAACATTGCCCTCAACCCCCTCCGCGCCTTCGCTGTCTACCGGAACCACCCGGTAATAGGCGTATGCGAGCGCGGGCAGGATTACGCTAAATAGCAGCCGGCCGTTTGCCTCCGCTTCCGCAAAGACAACCTCTGCGTCCGTCGTCCACGGGCCGGCGGAGCCATCAGCGCCCTGCACACGGTAGCCCGCGCAGTCAGCCATGAAGTTCATCGCCAAGGGCGTTACGTCTTCTATCCCCACGCTGCGGTTGCCGCTGCCGTCCACCACCGCGGGCAGCGTATTCTCTTCGCCGTCCGCCCAGCCAGCACCGTAGTGCATCGCCAGCGGCGTAATATCAGCTATGTTCGCTACCCCGTCCTGGTCGTAGTCGCCCGCATTGCGGTAGCGCCAGGTTAGTGAATATGTCCCGTCGCCGTTGTCCGCCAGCGCAAGGTCGGTGACTGCGCTGGCCGCGCCCATTGGCGGCTTGGAGGTGAACTTGTTTACCCCTTGCGCGCGAAGCTGCCGCACAAGCTCGTCTTTTATCCGCTGGAACAGCGCCGCGTCAACGCCCGCAGGCGACTCCAGCGCTTCAAGCTGCGCCAGCGCGCCGTCAAGCGCCACTGAGCTTGCGGGGGCTGTTTTCAGCGTGTATTTCGCGCCGTTTCCGCCACAGGCGCTAACAAGCAACGCGATTGCGAAAATTGCCAGCGCGATATGCGCGCGGCCAGTAATGTAGCTAAAGCTCATCACATTCCCTCCTGCCGCCGGGAAGGTTTCCTTCCGCGCCCCGCGCGGCGCAGCAATTATAACATAAGTTAAAACAAATCAAAGGTTATCGTATGGGTTCGCAGCTATAGACGCGGCGGGGCAGGTGCGCACCTGTTTCGCAACGCATACATCCTGTAGAACGGCCGGCAGCGAGGCGCCGCCTACGCGGGGTGTCTCGTATAGCTATTCCCGAACTACGAGCCCGCAACTCTCAACTCCCTTCCCCCCCTGCTATAATCCCAATGGCAAAGATGGCGCTCCAAATTTACAACACGATGACGCGCAAGAAGGAGGAATTCGTCCCCCTCAAGCGCAACTTTGTGCAGCTTTACACCTGCGGCCTGACGGTGTACGACTTCATGCACATCGGGCACGCGCGCACGTACCTGTTCTGGGACGTGGTGCGCCGCTACCTCACGCACCGTGGCTATGACGTTTACGCCATCATCAACAACACCGACATTGACGACAAGAACATCTCGCGCGCCAATGAGCTGGGCGTTTCCTACAAGTTAACCGGCGAGTTCTTCACCCGCGCGTTCTACGACGACATGCGCGCATTGGGAATCCGCCCCTATGCGCTGGACTGTACTGCCAGCGACTATATCCCCGAGATGATTGACACGGTGAAGCGCATCGTGACAAACGGCTATGGTTACGAAGTTGACGGAGACGTGTTTTTTTCCGTGGAGAAGTTCAGCGGCTACGGCAAACTATCGGGCCACCGCTTGGAAGACCTGGCCGCCGGCAGCCGCGTGGAAGTTGACGGGCGCAAGCGCCATCCCGCCGACTTCGCTTTATGGAAAGCCGCCAAGCCCGGCGAGCCTTCTTGGGAAAGCCCCTGGGGCGCAGGGCGGCCTGGGTGGCATATGGAATGCTCGTCCATGGCGTTCCACTTCTTCGGCGGAACCTACGACATCAAGGGCGGCGCGGTGGATAATATGTTCCCGCACCACGAAAACGAAATAGCGCAGACCTTCGCCGCCTACGGCACCCCGCTGGCGAAATACTACATGCACCCCGAGCACTTCCTCGTGGAAGGCACGAAGATGAGCAAGTCGCTGGGCAATTTCGTAACCACTCGCCAGATGCTCAAGGACTGGTCGCCCGCAGAGCTGCGCCTGTATTTCCTGGGAACGCATTACCGCGCGCAGATGAACCTGACGAGCGACGGCCTGAGCGCCAGCCGCGCGGCCTGGGAGCGCTTCCGCCAGTTCCGTAACGTCGCAAGAGATGCCCTCAAGAGGGCTGGAGCGGTTGAATTGTCGGTCACGGATCTTGCCAAAGCTGCCCTTGACTCGCCGTGGAGCAAGCTGGCGCAGGCCGCGCAAGATTCCTTCGCCGCCGCGATGGACGACGACTTCAACACCCCGCGCGCTTTGGCTGCGCTGCAGGAGTTCATGACCGAAGCCTTCAAGCTGGGGATGGACAACTTGGCAGACGCACCCGGGCTCGCCGTCGCGCTCAGAAGATTTGAAGACATGGCGGATGTGCTGGGGCTGGACGAGCCGTCCAGCTTGACTAGCGCAGGGCTTCAAGGCGATAATAGTATCTTTGCAGGCTTGGTAGAATCTCTCATTGCGCGCAGGAACAAGGCGCGCGCCGATAAAGATTTCGCTATGGCCGACCTAATCAGGGACTTGCTGCGTGAAGGAGGCGTTGTTATTGAAGACGCTGTTTCCGGCACGCGTTGGATGGTTGAGTAACTTGTCCGGTGGGAAGCATGATCAACTACTACAAGACTAAAGGTGTCTTTGTCCTGGAACTCTCAAATGAGATAACGCTAACCACGCTCGCCGACATCCGCAGCCGGATTGACGGCCTCAACCTGCCGCAGTACCCGAAAGTCGCTATTGACCTTTCGCACGTCTCCTTCTTTGACAGCTCGGGAATGGGCTACCTCGTCATCCTCATCAAGAATGTGAAGCTGGCTCAAGGCGCAATAGCGCTTGCCGCGCCTAAGCCGATGGTGCGCAAGCTTCTTGCCGCAATCAAAGTTGATAAGTTCGTTAACATCTACGACACGGTTGAAGACGCGCTAAACGCGCTGACTGACGAAATCGCGCCGCAGGAATAGCCCCAGCGCTTACTGCGCCGCTTTTCGCTAGAAGAACACTCCCTGGCCGTATTCCTTAGCGTCCATGCGCGGCCTGAAGCTAACCGACAGCACGTCTATTCCGCAATCGTCCAGGAACTTCAGCGCGTCGTCAAGCGTCGTTTTCACGCTTATTAGCAGCGCGTTTTCCAACACCGCAAGCAATTCCACATGCGCATTTTCCTGCTGCACGCGCGAATGGCGGTAGAAGTATTCGCCGCAGACGATGAGGACTTCCCTGGGCCCCGCCGCCGGCGCTTCATCCTCGCCCCTGCCGTCACCGCACTTCGCGATGGGGCGAAGCTCCCTTAGCTTGCCGCCCTCAAGGACGTAAATCCCGCTAAATGTATCCATAAAGCCGAAGTAGCGCGTGCTGGTCGCAAGCACAGTCCCGCCGCTCATGCGCTGCCAGCTTTGCAGGTTCGCCGCAACGCGCTCGCATCCAGCGAACGAGAAGCGCGAGAAATAGTCGTCAATGAAAATGTATTGTGGCATCAGCGACATCGCGCAAAGCAGCTCAAACTCAAGCAGCTCTCCTTGCGGCAGCGCTTCCACGCGCAGCTTGCGCATCTCCGCTTCAGCCCAGGGCAGCGTCAACCTCTCAACCATCTCGCTTGGCTTCTCGTCGCCGCCGCTCTGGCGCATCCTATAACCAAAGACGTTCCATAGCGTCCCGGCGTCTTCGGCCGACGCCTCGCGCCGCAGGTATTCCATGCGCGGGAGGTCGGGGCCGAAGAGCTTGTAAGCGGGAACCTTGCCGAGGTGGACTGAACCCGCTCGCGGCCTGCGCCTCCCCGCTATGACGTCAAGCAACACGCTCTTGCCTGCGCCGTTCGCGCCCAGGACGAGGTAAACCCCCGCTTCGGGAAGCTCCCAGTCCAAGCTGTCAAAGACGGTCTTAGCGCCGAAGGATACCGTTACGCCATGCAGCGTTATCACGCGAGGATTATAACATCGTGGGATAAATCCCCTTTCCGTAGGCCGGGCTGACCAGCCCGGCTTTGGTTCGTCTTGGTGGCACATGCGTCTCGCTTGTGCGCTTATAAAACAGCTGGGACGGCTGTGCCACCTTTTCAGAATCCAGATACCAGACGGCGAGGGATAAACCCTCGCCCTTCAGCCAGAGTTCAGATTCCTGAGCCGGGCTAAAGCCACGGCCTACGGATGCGATTATTTACCCTACCTCAAATACACCGGCAGGTCGTCCGTCTTCGTGAAGCTGAAGTTGAAGCTGCCGGAGTTGAATCTGATGCCGGTGCGGGTCACGTAATTCTCCGGCTCAAAGTAAACTTCGCCAATGAGCCTGCCTCCGCTGTCAAAATACATCGCATATCCCTGATAGGGGAATACCAGCGTGTAAAGCCCGCTGTCCCGGTTGTAGTAAACCTTATGCGGGTAAAGCGTGATACCGGTAATTTGGTCAATGTAAGTCGCGTATCGTCCCATCCTTGCCTGCGAATACACGTATATGCGCGAGACGACGGCGGTTAGTTCAAGGCCGTTGTCATCATATCTAGCCCTCCCGAACCTGCGGCTGCGCCTAAACTCAACATAAACTTCCTGCCGGTCACGGACGCCATCTGGATAATCAGTCCAGTGGTAGCAGAAAAAGCGGTTGTTGATCAACTCGTCGGGATACCCGCGCGTCTGCAGCATCTCCTCAAGCGTCGTCGTGCCCGGCGTTATTCCGCTGTATATCTTCACGAGGCTTGGTTCGTAAACATAAGGCAGCGGGTAATAGAAGTTCCAGCTATGCCCCTGCGAGCGCCTCACGCGGGCGTGCGCAGCCGGAGAAAACAGCGGAATACCCGCCGCAACCAGCGCGGCAACCAAAATTGCATAGCGCAGCTTCATCTCCCTTATTATACCTTCGTTCAGGCGTGATAAACTCTAGACCTGTGAAGGTCGCACTTGACGGCCAGGCGCTCGTGGGAGGCGCGCCCACCGGCTTCGGCGTTTACGCCCAGCTTGTGGCAGCGGCGCTGGAAGACATCGCGCGCGCCGACCTTTCATTCAATTACCACATCGCCTACCCCGAGCCGCGCGACAAGCCGCTGGCCGCCGTTTGGCAGCGCGTGCTTTGGGAGCAACTGCGCCTTCCCCTGCAACTACGCGGCGAAGACAAGCCTGATTTGCTGCACGTTCCCTGCCTAGGCGCCGCGCTTATCGCGCCTGCGAAGATAGTCTGCACCATCCACGACCTTATCTCTTGCCATGAGCCGCCGTCGGGATGGTTCGCGCAGCGTTATTTTGTGGAGATGATTCCTGCGGGGTGGCGCAAGGCTGTGCTGCTCATCACCGATACTGAAACGGTCAAGCTTGAAGTGCAGGAGTTCCTGGGCATCCCGCGAAGCCGCATAATGAGCATTCCGCTTTATTCGCGCTTTGAGGGAAAAGCGCCTGCGCAGCGCACTCCGACTTCACGCCCCACATTCCTTCTCGCGGGGACGATGGAGCCAAGAAAGGGCTACGCCACCGCCATCGGCGCGTTGGCGAAGCTCCCCGGAAGCCTGCGCGCTGATGCGAGATTGCTCATCAGCGGAAAGCGCACGCCGCACACGACCGAGCTGATGCTTCTCGCGCAGCAACTCGGCGTCGCGGCGAACATTGATATTGCGGGCTACAACGAAAGCCTGGACGCGCTATACCTCAAGGCGACCGCGCTTGTCTTCCCCAGCACAGCCGAGGGCTTCGGCTTGCCGCCGCTTGAAGCGATGAGCCTGGGCGTTCCCGCGCTCATCAGCGACATTCCAGTGCTGCGCGAAGTTTACGGCGAGGCGCAGGGCGTCGCGAATCCCGCTATGTTCCCGCTGGGAGATGAAGATGCGCTGGCGGAGCTTATGCGCATGTGCATTGAAGACGCGACCTTCGGCGAAAAACTAGCGTTATTCAGCGCAGCCGCCGCGCAAACATACACTCGCGCGCGTTTCGCTGAAGGCCTGCGCGCAGCATACGATTTGGCGGTGAAGTCATGATTGCAGGATTGGTGGCAAGACTATGAACACGCAGCTTTTCTGGCGCAACCGCAGCCGTGACGAGATGAAGGAGTATCAGCTCGTCAAGCTGCGCGCATTCCTCAGCAACAAAGTCCTGCCCTACAACGCCTTCTACCGCCACCGCTTTGAACAGGCGGGCTTGAAGCCTGAGAGGCTGCGTACCTTCGCCGACCTGCAGCGCATCCCGCTGATGGACAAGTCCGACTTCGTCGTGAGCGCCGAATCGCCGGATAACTATATGCGCGTCGTGCTCCAGCCGGACGAAAAGGCAATCTCAGAAACGCTGACGCTTGGCGCGAAGGCGAAGATGCTGCTTGCGGCAACCGGTGGGCGCAGCGTTCAAGACCAGGTGCTGGACGAATACTCGCCGGTGCACCTCACATTCACCACCGGCCGCAGCGCTAATGCCACGCCGGTCATCTATTCCAAGCTAGACATTGAAGTACTCAAGGCTGCGGCAAGGCGCATGTTCGCGCTGGCGGGCATCAGCCGCAAGCACGACCGCGCGATAAACGTGTTTCCCTACGCGCCGCACCTTGCATTCTGGCAAACGGTCTTTGCGGGGTTTGAGGCCGGGTTGCTGTGCGTCAGCACCGGCGGCGGACGCGCGATGGGCAGCCAGGGCGCGCTGCGCCTCATCGGCGCGATGAAGCCGACCGTGCTCATCGGCACACCTGGCTACGTCTATCACCTCATCCAGCTCGCGCAGGAAGCGGATATGCGCTTTCCGCATGTTCGCAGCATTGTGCTGGGCGCGGAGCGCGTAAACGACGCCTACCGCGCGAAGCTCAAAGAGAACCTTGCGAACTGCGGCGCGGAGAATGTGCGCATCGTTGCGACATACGGCATCACCGAAGCTAAGAAAGCGTGGATACAGTGCAGCGAGGAAGGCCGCATCGTGACCTACCCCGACATGGACATCTTTGAAATCATTGACCCTGCGACCGGCAAGCAAGTCGCCGAGGGCGAGCCTGGCGAGTTGGTGCTGACGATGCTTTCTGGCAGCGGCTCTGTGTTCATCCGCTACCGAACCGGCGACATCGTTCAAGGCGGCGTCGTGTATGAATACTGCCCCGCTATCAACAGCCTCGCGCCCTTGCTGGACGTGAACATCAAGCGCGCCAGCGAGGTAAAAAAGGTAAAGGAAACGCTGCTTGACCTAAACGAGCTGCACGTGATGCTGCAGGGCATAGGCGAAATAGTTGAGTGGCAAGTTGAGCTGCGCAAGCACAACGACGACCCGCACGACCTTGACGAGATTTGGTTAAAGCTCGCGCTGAAACCCGGAGCGCCCGCCGACGAGATTGAGCGCCGTATCAACACGGAGATGCACGCGCGCTACGAGATTCGCCTTGACCGCTTCCTGTATTACAGCCGCGAAGACCTCGCGAAGCTGCTCAAGCTTGACGACGCGCCCAAGGAACTGCGGATTGTTGACTACCGCCCGTGACGTTACATGACTACTGCGCGAAACGGACTGCTTTCCTTTGCGCTGACACCTGCAGTGGACGGTATGGCCGTCGTGGCATATTTATTCTTTGTGCCTGCGCTCGCGGCGATGTTCAACAAGCCAAACGTTCTTAACGGCTTCATCATCCTGTTCGGTTACGCTTGCCTCATCGTTGGCACGCGCATCATCCGCATGCTCGGGCACACGCTGGATGCAGGGCCGAACCCCAAAAAGGTTTCCGACCTAAGCGGCTGCGGCGGGTTTCTCGGCTTTTCCTTTGGCATCTTTACGGCGACAGCCGCGCTGACTACATCCGGGCTTTTGGAAAACGAAGGTTTCACCAGGGCGACAAGCGGCGACGGCATTTGGTCGGGCATACTCATATGGGTATTCAGCCTGACATTACTCACATTCGTGGTTCTTTACCCTTTCGTCCTCATTCTTCCTGCCAAAACGCGCTTCCAAGCCAACAGTCCCGCTGTGCCGATGCTACACCTCCTTGGCGTTAGCCTGACAAACATCATGGTGCTCATTACTGTCGCGTTTTGGGAGGGGCTGTTTATGGGCGAAGAGCCTGCGGGAATGAGCGTCGGTTTTCGCATCTTAGCGCTCTTCGCGTTCTACCTTCTCTTCTTGATCTTCCAAGCGCCCCCTCGCATCCTTCTCTTCCTCCTTGAACGCAACATTTACGGGCTCATTTCGTTCCTCATCTCGCTGGCTATTTTTCTCTGGCCGTTGACAGCGTAATACCCCTTTGAAATTACTTTGCGTTGGCCATTGACAGGCTCTCGCGCTCACGGTATGATTTACACAGACTAGTCTGTATTACAGACTAGTCTGTCTATTACGCTACAGCAGCTTTTCAGGGGTAACTATGGAAAGGTTGATTGACATCAAGGAAATAGAGCGCAGGGCTTACAGCCCTCTGCGTAACGATGGAGTTGAGGATATTTTGGCCGGGGTTGTCCTGTTTACCTTCGGCGCTCTTCTTACTGAGCAAGGCTCGCCACCTATAGGTATTTTCTTCCTGCCCTTCGTCGCATGGTTCCTTCGCTTATTCGTCACCTTTCCTCGTGTTGGCTATCTGAAGCCGTCAAAGAGCAGTCCTTCCGAACGGCTGGCCATTACCCTACTTGCCGTATCTGGCTTCACCGCTACTGCCCTACTAGCGCTCATTATATTGAACAAGAAGTACCCAACCTTGATGGCGTTTCAATTCCTGCCGGCAAGCGTGATGCATGCAGCGTTGGCTGCAGTACTCATCGTCTTCCTTTCCGCTATGGGATTCTACAGTGGCATGCGGCGCTGGTATTTATACGCCGTGCTTGCCGCTGTCTGCGCGGTGTTGACAATGTTCCTGCGAGGATGGCTGCCGGTGGATGGCATTGCTGCATTCAGCGTGTTAATAACCATATGGGGAGTTGTCATGCTCGCACGCTTTGTGCGCAAGTATCCAGTACGCGAAAAGGAAGCAATTGAAGAACCCGCCGGAGGGAATGGGAAATGACGATAGGCGGAAAGACACCCGAGATGCCCGCGCCGCCGGAGATTGACCGCATCGTCCACGAGCCTGCGCGCTATACAATAATGGCTTACCTCTACGTCGTGGAGAGCGCCGACTTCATATACCTGCTCCACCACACGCAACTCACCAAAGGTAACTTGAGCAGTCACTTGATGAAGCTTGAAGAAGCGGGATACGTAATAATTGAGAAGACTTTCGCTGACCGCATCCCCCGCACGCTGCTATCCCTTACGCCTGCCGGCCGCGCCGCCCTTGATGATTACCGCGACAGCATCAAGCGTATGCTCAAAGGCCCCGGAAAGCCGCGCAAGATAAAGAAGTAGGGGTTTCCGTATGATACAATTCAAAGCGTTGTTTCATAACTGCAAACACTGGTTATCTCGATACTGCATTATGTAGGAAGGAGGGCTACTATGCTGAAGGAATTCAAAGAGTTCGCCTTGAAGGGCAGCGTCCTTGACCTCGCAATAGGCATCATCATCGGCGGGGTGTTCACGCCGATTGTGAAGTCGCTGGTTGACGACATGATAATGCCGCTGCTTGGGCTGTTGTTGGGCAAGGTTGACTTTACGCAGCTTTACATCCTGCTTCACGCCGGGACGGAGCCTGCACCGTATGCCACGCTGGAAGCCGCCAAGGCCGCCGGCGCGGTCACCATTAACTACGGCGTGTTCATCAACACGATCGTCACGTTCGTGCTGGTGGCGTTCTCAGTGTTCCTGCTTGTGAAAGCTATCAACCGCTGGCGGCGCGAGCCTGCGCCCGCCGAGCCAACGACCAAAGCGTGCCCATACTGCATTACCGAAATCCCCATTGCGGCCACCCGCTGCCCCGCCTGCACCTCGGAATTGGGGGGGTAGTTAGGCTTACTGCTACACGCCGGACGTGCGGCATTCTTGCCGCACTACTGAACAATACGCGAGACAGGAATGCCTCGCCTTCGGATAAGAAAGAGCTGGGCTGGTCAGCCCGGTCTATCCGGCTAATCTTACTGCCGCATGTTTCACTCAAGAACTAACCCCTCATCCCTAATCCCTCGCGCGCGCGTGCAGATACATAGGGCTGCTTGACTATAGTAAGAAGTGGTTTCGCCGAGCTGCCAATCTGGTAGCCCCAACGGGACTCGAACCCGTGTTTTAGCCTTGAGAGGGCTACGTCCTGACCGCTAGACGATGGGGCCGTGAGGGGGGATTATACCTAATTCGCGCCCAAGCGCAACAGCCCCGCCGTCCGTCGCTGGTATAATCTCAGCCGTGATGCACCATGCGCTTATATTTGCAGCGATAGTCGCGGCCGTGCTGAACGCCGGCTGCAAGCGCGCGCCCGACGTTAATGCGCCGCCCAAAGTCCCCAAGACGAAGTTCTCCCAGGAGCGCCTCAAATCCCCTCTGGGCGCGGATGGCATCCGCAAAGCCTGGGACACGCAAACGCGCCTGCACACGGTCTTCATCGGCCTTTACGATAAAAAGGAC